>JAEWUR010000069.1 GCA_023397045.1 Planctomycetota bacterium | reverse complement strand
CACGGGCCGAGCGTCGGACACCTATAACCAGCTTCTTTGGGATGAGGGAGGTCAGACGTACCGACTCCTAACGAGGACCGATTATTTCGCGGACAATGGACAGGACGTGCGTGGGACGCGAATGATGGTCAATCCCGATGTCAAAGCCGATCCGACCGCGTGGACTACGGTCGAAAACTGGAAATTTGATCAAGAGGGAGAGAACGAATATCTGCGTCGCCAGATTTACGGGATGACCGACTCGATCTACGAGGGCGTTCACTTTGGGATGATGGCGGTCTATGAAAATCCAAACGAGCCGCCCTTCGAGGTGCGAACCGACGGGGCCGATCATTACACGCGGCACGAAGAAGACGTGATGAACTTCTACATCGGCACGAGCCGCGACGGAACGAATTGGGATACGTCATGGGTCTATGGCGACAACCCTCTGATTCCGCGCGGTCCCGACGGCAGCTTCGACAAGGATATGATCGTCGCGGCATCGGACATCGTAACCTATGGGGACAAACATTGGATATACTACACGGGCTACCAGGAGCGGCATTGGTGGTTGCCTCGCAACCCGTCGATCGGACTGGCCACGCTCCCGTTGGATCGTTTCGTCGCGCTGTCGGCCGAAGATCAGGGCACTGCAACCACGGTGCCATTTACGCTCGAAGGCAGCGGTCTCATGATGAATGCCGTCACGGATCTCGACGGAGCCATCCAAGTGGCGTTGCTCAATTCCGAGGGAAATCCATTTGAGGGATTCGAGCTTTCAGACGTTTTCACCGGCGACGAGCTGCGTCACCTCGTCACGTTCGACGGCAGTTCGGACCTTTCCTCGCTCATGGGACAAGTCGTTACCGTGCAGTTTTTGCTGGACGGCGCCAGCATCTACAGTTTTCAAGTTGTGCCGGAACCTTCCGTGGGATTGCTTCTATCGATCATGGCGGTATCATTGCTTTTTTGGAGATGGCGACGCGGTTTTCACGTTTCACGCGATTAAACTGCAATTCCTGAAAACATGCAATCCTAGGAAAGGACGCTTGCTATGCGAGGATTCATCGCGGTGACATGCTTGACGGTCTTGACGTCAACCGGCACGGCTTGGGGTTGGGGGCCCCTCGAACACAATTCGTCCGGGAAAAACGTCTTTAACAACACGTGGGTCCGGCCATCTGTTTTGGCGGCCGGTCTAGTTCCAGACGATGTCGCCGGCCAATGCGCCGATGCCGATCTGTCCGGGAATCAGCGTTGGGAAGACGACCAATGGCCCGAGATTTCGGCCCGCGGCTACGTGTACAACTCGAAATGGGGCGAGATCTCCGAGGATAGACGCCTGGCGTACCTGGTGCATGTGACGATGGACGACGGAGTGCCGACCGGTCATACGCCAGGCGTGGCGTACTGGAATGAGTACCAGAACTCCATTGAACTCCGGGCGGACACAACGATGCCAACGCCGGCGATTTCCTCGTACTTCACGGGGACCATCGCCAATCAACGGGCACAGTTCTACGACGCCGCGATTGCCAACTCAATCTGGGGTTCTCAACACGTCACTTCTCAATGGGAGGCAAGCGTCGGCGACACTGGCGCCACGGTCATTACGAACGGCTTGTTCAATGGCGAGAGGTTGAGCGTGGCCGTTGTGCTGGATTACTTCCGAGCGAAAATGCCCACGGTGGCGGAGGCCAACGGCGATTATTACATTTCGCCGGGCGAAAGCGTGCGTTTCCGTTCCGCCAACTCGTACGATCCCGACGAAGTGAGCACCAACGCGGACGGCAGTGCAACGCAGCTATGGACCGGGCTGACGCGGGATTGGGACCTCAACGGGGACGGCACGTTCGAGACAGCCGGCGACTCGCCCACGGTGAGCTACAGCCAGTTGGCCACCCTGGGTGTGGGACCCGGGGAGCATACGGTCTGTTTGCGGTGCCGCGACAACGAGGGCTCGACCTATCTGGATCAATACAACAATGGCGGAGTCAGCTACGATTTTGCAACGCTGACGGTTGTTCCCGAAGCGTCGAGCTTCGCCATGTTCCTGGCAATGGCGAGTTGCCTGGGGATTTGGTTGAGACCAGACGGCCGAAGGGTTTGCACATAGCCGCCGAGTCAAGGCCCGGTTCCCAGTTTTTGAAAAAGCCGCAGGATTCAACGAAAGATCGATTATGCCGCGCATTCATTGCCGCGTCAGCGCCACACTGCAAACGTCGCTGCTGTTGCTTACGTTCGTAGTCTCGGCCCTTGCCGCATACGGCGAGGCGACGCCCAGCCATCGATGCGAGATTGACCTCCAAAAACAACTTCTGGTCGATGATTACGCCGTCGCTGAAACAGAAAACGTCCGTCGGATTCTGGGAACCGTGACCAAGGCCAACGACGGACAGCCGGTCATGACGGCCGACAAACCGTGGGAGGACGATCTGTTCGGTTTTTACGGAACGGTCTTGCACGACGGCGAACGATTTCGCATGTGGTATCATCCCTGGGCGTATGCCGTGGCTTATGCCGAATCGGACGACGGCCTGCATTGGTGCAAGCCGGAATTGGGGATTTTCGATTTCAGCATCGATCGCCTGAAAGAGCTGGGATCGGATGAAGTCTTTAGTCCGCGCGAAGGTGCGCCGCTGGACTGGCGCGGGAAAGAGAATAACATTATCGGATACTTCGGCGACGGGTTTACCTGCTTCCTGGACTCACGTGAAACCGATCCCGAACATCGCTACAAAGCGTGCTATGGTCCGGTACCGCAAATTTGCGCGGCCATCGCTCATTCGCCCGACGGAATCCACTGGACGCGTTACAACAACGGCGAGCCGGTGACCGGCCGTGCGTCGGATACCTATAACCAGTTGCTCTGGGACGAAGGGGCGAAAACCTATCGGCTGCTAACTCGCACCGATTTCGGCCGCGACGGTTCCGAGATTCGCGGCTGTCGCGTCATGGTCAATCCCGACGTCAAAGCCAATCCGACGGACTGGAAAACCGTCCGAGAGTGGTGTTTTGACCGCGAGGGGCCCGAGGAGTTCCGGCGGCGCCAGATTTACGGCATGACCGATTGGATCTACGAAGGGATTCATTTCGGACTGATGATGGTTTATGAATGGCCCGACGAAACGCCCGGCGCGTCGCTCAAAGTTAAAAATGAAAACCTGGATTATCAGACTCGGCACGAACGCGACGTGATGAACTTCTACATCGCACCGTGCCGCGACGGCGCCAACTGGGACCTGCAATGGGTCTATGCCGAACAGCCGCTGGTGCCGCGCGGTCCGAACGGCAGTTTCGACAAAGACATGGTGGTCCAGGCCTCGAATATCGTAACTTGGCAAGACAAACACTGGATCTATTATACCGGTTACCGCGAACGGCATTGGTATGCACCGCGCAAGCCGTCGATCGGATTGGCGACGCTTCCCTTGGATCGTTTCGTCGGACTGCAAGCGAACAAGGAAACGGGCTCCGTCACGACAAAACCCTTCCAACTGAACGGCGGACGTCTGCTGCTTAACGTGGAGGCACAACAGGGAGCCGTCGCGGTCGAGGTGCTTGACGCGAAGGGCTCCACCATCGAGGGTTTCACGGCGAGGCAATCCAGGACAAGAAATGTCGACGCGTTGCGTCTGGAGCCAACGTGGAAATCAAAAAGGAACCTGAGCGAACTGCGGGGAATGACCATCCAGTTGCGAATCTATCTGCAAAATGCAACCCTTTTTGCGTTCCAGATTCAACCTTGATCGGCCCATGAAGCGATGAAAACGTCTTGTTTGATTATTACCGTTGGCCTAGGCGTGATCTCGATCGTATCGGGGCATGGGATATTTGCCGCTGATCGACAGGGCTACCCGATCTACTGGGGTGACCTGCACGGTCATAGCAGTTTCTCGGACGGCACGCAGAACAACGAAAACCCCAAACGCCAAACGCCGGACGATTATTATCGGTATGGGCGCGATGTGATGAAACTGGACTTCTTGGCGCTGACAGACCATGCGGAATACATTTCCGACGCCAAATGGAAGGAACTGCAACAGGTCGCCCGGCGGTTTGAGAAGCCCGGCCGATTTGTGACTTTGCTCGGGTATGAATGGTCGGACGAGGAGAAAGGGCATCGCGTTGTGCTGTTTCCCGATCTTTCCGATCGACCCGTCTACGCGGCGCCGTCGGTGTTGAAGAAGAATCCGAATGAACCTTGGCGCGAACGGCCGGACCGCTTTTTTGTCGACTACGATCGGTTCTTCTCCAGCGTTCGCGAGTCGGGCGGAATCGTGCATGCAGCCCACCCAAGCCTCGGCGATTGCCGAGCGGATTGGAGTTTTCACGATCCCCAGGTCGAAATGAACGTCGAGATGGCCGGAACCACCGGCAATCCGGGCGGACTGGCGGAATGTTGGTATGAAGGCTCCACCACGCCCCGCCAGCATCCGAACCAAAAAGGCGTCACTGGCTGCTGGGTTCAGGATGCGCTGGCCCAAGGCTACCGCTTGGGGTTCCTGGGCGTCAACGATACGCACAGTTGCGAGCCGGGTTTGAAAGCAAAAACGGCCGTGCTGGCGAAGGAGCTGACCCGCGAGGCCATTTTCGATGCCATCCGGCAGCGCCGCGTATACGCCGTCAGCCGCGATCGCGTTGACCTTGGTTTTGCAATCAACGGCCATGTGATGGGCGAGGAGTTCAAAACCGACAAGCCGTTGACGATCGAGCTATCCGCGGCTGGCGAACAGGATGTCCTCCGCCTGGAAATCCTCAAAAACAACCACGTCGTTTGGCAAAAGAACGTCAACGGCACATCCGGCACGTTGACAGCCGACGATCAGCCCGCCCAAACGGCGGTGTGGTACTATGGCCGCGTGATATTGTCCAACGGACATCGAGCATGGACGAGTCCGATTTGGGTGAGCAAGGATCATTGACATGTTGAGAGCGCACACCAAAAGGGATACCGATGACGCCGCGGCAACGTGTTCTGGCTGCGATTGGGCATGAAGAAGCCGATCGGACGCCTATGGATTTCAGCGCGAATGCCGAGACCTTTGCACGCCTGATGGAATATTTCCACATAGAGACCCATCGCGAACTGCTGGAACGACTGCACGTGGATATCGTTGATATTCGCGGGGTGGTCGATCCGGTTTACCACGGACCGATCCCCAAGGAAACCATTCGTCCGGATGGTGTGAAAGAGAATTATTTAGGGTGGCGCACTCGATCGATGCATACGGCCACCGGCGTCGAAGAATCGTTTTGTGAATTTGCTTTGGCATCCGCTCGGACCATCCAGGATTTGGAGCGGCACTGTTGGCCCGATGCCGACTGGTTCGACTTTTCCGATTTCGGTCACCGGCTGGAACCATGGGAAGACCTGGCGATCATGGCGAGCGGCGCTAGTGTGTTTCAGCATCTCACATTCCTTCGCGGTTTTGACAACCTGCTGACGGACATGTCGTCGTCACCCGAGCTGTACGATCTTTTGGCGGACCGTTTTACGGATTTCTATCTCGGCTATTATGACCGCATGTTATTGGCTGCCGACGGCCGGATCGACATATTTCGTATTGCAGACGACTTGGCCATGCAAGACCGGCTCCTGATGAGTCCGGCTTCCTTCGATCGATACATTGCACCGCGGTTGGCAAAGCTGATCGAGTTGGGCCATCGCCATGGGGCAAAGGTCATGTTTCATAGTTGCGGCGCCATTGAACCGTTGATCGGACGCCTCATCGAGTTGGGAGTTGACATTCTCGATCCTATTCAGGTCCGTGCTCGGGGAATGGACCCGCTTCATCTGAAACGGACCTACGGCGCAAAACTCACGTTTCACGGATCGATCGATACGCAACACACTCTGCCGCATGGCACTGCCGCCGACGTCGCCCAGGAAGTTCGCCGGATGATTGGTGCGTTCGGACCGGGCGGTGGTTTCATTCTGGCGCCTAGTCACGTGCTGCAATCTGATGTGCCGACGCAGAATATCGAGTCTCTATACGACACTGTTTTTGCCTAGTGATACGGAGAATCCCAGAAAACCGGAGCATTGCAGCAATGAGAATAGGCT
The DNA here is from genome assembly GCA_023397045.1 of Planctomycetota bacterium. Classification (GTDB taxonomy): domain Bacteria; phylum Planctomycetota; class Planctomycetia; order Pirellulales; family Thermoguttaceae; genus JAEWUR01. The sequence continues at coordinate 3,147 of JAEWUR010000069.1, read as the reverse complement.
ACTTCTATCGTGCGATCGCAAAGTCGATTGTTTTTTCAACGACCTTGTTATTCTGTTGGCTGCTTGAAGGAGCAGATACGGACCCCGCTTCGCCGCTTCATCGCGCAAAGTATGTGCTGCTGGACGGTCGTGTCATTGACGATGCGGCAGGAGTCAAGCTTGTCGTCGGCAAGGCGACAAAATCTGCCGCCAATCCGCTGTTCGTCCAAGACAAGCCTTGGGAGGTGCGGTTCGACAACCTCTATGCGAACGTGATTTATGACGAAAAAGAGAAACAATACAAGTGCTGGTACAGTCCGTTCGTGATCGACTCGGCGGTTGAGACCACGCCTCGCGAGGAACGCGCTGACACGACCTACTGGGCCGTCAGCGATCAACTGAAGAAGGAAGGCCGGTGGCAGCGTGAAATGGGAATCTGTTACGCCACCTCGGAAGACGGCCTGCATTGGACGAAGCCGGAAATGGAGATTCGCAAGTGGAAGGGAAAGCCGTGCAACATCGTTGACATCGGGCCGCATGGCGCGGGCATCTTTCTTGATTCTCGCGAAAAGGATCCCGCTCGGCGCTACAAGCTCTTCACCGGCCTGACGTATGGATTCTCGGCCGACGGAATCCACTGGACCGAACCGGCCGAATGTCCCGAGGTCAATGCCATCGCCGACACGCACAACAACGCCTTCTGGTGTCCGCAATCGCAATGCTACGTCGGCATCACGCGCAACTGGAGCGGTGGCGGATATCAAGGAGAACGGATCGTCGCTCGCACCGAGAGCAAGGATTTCATTCATTGGAGCCAAGCCGAAGAGATCCTTCGCGGCACCTCGCCCACCAAGCAGACGTATGCGATGGTCGTTTTTCCCTACGCCGACGTCTATCTCGGGCTCGTGATGATCTTCGACACGCAGTCGGACCGGGTCTTTTGCGAATTGGCATCGAGTCCCGACGCCATCCACTGGGAGCGGATCGACGAGGGCGTGCCGCTGATCGCCAATTCGGAAACGACCGGCGATTATGACTGGGGCACGGTCTATGCCGCGGCGTATCCCGTGTTTCTGGAGAACGAAATCCGTTTGTATTATGGCGCGGGCAACGGTCCGCACACGAATTGGCGCGACGGCTCACTGGCCTTGGCGACGCTTCGGCCCGACGGATTTGCCGGGATGCAGCCCGAGAACGATGACCAACCTAGCACGATCGTTACGCAACCGGTCATGTGTACCGGAAAGAGTCTTGGTATCACCGCCGATGCCAAGGGCGGGTCGGTTCGCGTCGAGGTGCTCGACGCCGATGGTTTTTCGCTCGACCAATGCCATGCCATCGTCGACGACGTCACTCGTGAACCGGCCGCATGGCACAACGCCGATTTATCAACGTTTGTGGGCAAGCCGATCCGCTTGAAGTTCGAGCTTCGCAAGTCCACGCTTTTTGCATTTGAGTTTCTACCCTGAAAAAGGATATTGACCTTAGTCATGAACAAAAGACTGAACGGATTGATTGCGGCAACGTTTTCGCCCATGAACCAGGACGGCACGTTGCGGTTGGACCGCGTGCCGTCGATGGTGGACTTTTTGCATCAACAGGGAATTGCAGGGCTGTACGTCGTCGGCAGCACGGGCGAGGGCGTATCGCTCACGGGTGAGGAACGCCGCGCGGCCGCCGAGGCGTTCGTGCAGGCCGCCGGTGGACGGATGCCCGTCATCGTGCAGGCAGGCCACAACAGCTTGTTCGAGGCACGCCAATTGGCCGCCCATGCACAGCAGATTGGCGCAACGGCCATTTCGGCTACGCCGCCGAGTTATTTCAAGCCGGACAACGCCGAGACGCTGGCTGCCTGCATGGCCGAGATTGCCGCCGGGGCGCCCGACACGCCATTCTATTACTACCACGTTCCGCACATGACGGGCGTCGGCATTAGCATGGTCGATTTTCTTCATGCAGCCGCCGACCGGATGCCCACGCTGGCCGGCATCAAATATACGGCCCCGACGATGCAGGAATTGATGGGTTGCATCGGCGCCTTCGACGGGCGTTATGAAATTCTCCACGGCGTTGACGAAATGCTGCTGGCCGGGCTTGCGATGGGGGCGACCGGCGCGGTGGGCAGCACCTACAACTATGCCGCGCCGATCTACCGGCATATCTTGGATGCGGTGGCCCAGGGCAATCTCGATGACGCACGTCTTTGGCAACGTCGCTCCTGCGAAATGGTTCGCGTCATCCTGAAATATCGAAGCATGGCGAGCCAGAAGGCCGTCATGACCATGATTGGCCATGATTGCGGCCCACCCCGATTGCCGGTCCCTCCATTGACAAAGCAAGAATACGACGACTTGCATTGCGCGCTCACGTCCATCGGCTTTTTCGATTGGATCATGTAACTCCCCTCTCCTTCCGGGAGAGGGGCAGGGGGTGAGGGCAGCTAGCACCAGAAAAATGAACATCAAAGCCGAATCACTATGGTCGAATCTCCCCGAATGATGAGAACAGCCTGGACGGTGGTTGCCCTGCTCTGGATCGTCGCCCTGCTGAACTACCTCGACCGCCAGCTCATCGTCACGATGGGTCGGCCGATCAAGGCGGAGCTTCTGATCAGCGACGCCGGCTTCGGATTGTTTTCGTCGGTTTTTCTTTGGGTGTACGCGTTTTGCAGTCCCGTAGCCGGTTTCATTGCCGATCGTTTCGGCAGCCGGCGCGTCATCTTTTTCAGCCTCCTTGCGTGGTCCACGGCGACCTTGGCCACGGGCTTCGCGCCGAGTTTCGCATGGCTATTGACCGCCCGCGCGGTCATGGGCGTCAGCGAGGCGTTCTATATTCCCGCCGGCGTGGCATTGATCGTGCAATACCATCGCGGGCGGACGCAATCACGAGCGACGGGCCTGCATCTGAGCGGCGCCTATGCCGGGTCGGTCCTCGGTGGGTTCGGCGGCTGGATGGCCGATTCGTTTGGATGGCGATTGGCGTTTCAACTGTTCGGAATCTGTGGAATCGCCTACGCGCTGTTTCTCATCTTCGTTTTGAAGGATCCGCCGGCGGATAGGCGAGACGATCCGGCCCAGCGACAGGAATCGAAACCTCGAATCGGCGCAACGCTTCGCACACTGGTCGGTACGCGAGGGTTTCTGCTCTTGCTTTGTGCCAATGCGTGTA
>JAEWUR010000022.1 GCA_023397045.1 Planctomycetota bacterium | reverse complement strand
CGTGATGTGGACACCTACGACTTCGCATTGGAGAAATAAGAACAACTCGTGGAACTCCTTGCGGTCATAACCATTATCGGGATTTTGATCGCCCTGTTGTTGCCGGCGGTCCAGGCAGCCCGAGAGGCGGCGCACGCAATGCAGCAACAACATGAAGCAGCTTGCCCTGGCGTTCCACAGCTTCCACGAGGAACGAGGATCCTTGTCGCTCGGCACGTCAACCGTCGGCATCCGGGGCGCTGATTACCGCGGGGTACTACTTGATTCCACGAGAGACAGGGCTCGCGCCCGGCAAGTACCGCGTTCGTATCTATTGCGCCGACAAAGGCCGGCCCGACGTTGTCCCCGGCGTCGTCGGAGCGCCCGACCCAAGCGGACGAGCGGCTCCGTTGAAGGAGTTGATTCCTGCCTGCTACAACACCGAATCGGAGCTGACCATCGAGGTCGAATCACGCAGCGGGAATCAATTTGATTTCGATTTGGAGACCAAGGCCGCACCGCGGCAATGACTTCTGCTGCGACCGTCTCGCCCGCGACGTCCCCACACGCCTACGGGGAGATCTGGGAGGCGGACATTAACAAGGCCCCCGCCGGATCAAGGAATTGAGATTCGCCGCGTGGGGCCACGGACCTCGAACCACACAAGGACAATGCGCGATGAAGACAGTCAGAACTTCCTATTGGGTCACCACCGTCGTACTTTTGGGCGTATGCGTCGCGAACGCAGCAGACACGGCGTCCATTGCCGTCGTGCCTCGTCCCATGTCGATCGAACGCGGCGAGGGCCGATTCCGACTCACCGAAAAGACTTCTATTCTTGTCGACCGGCAATCGGGCGAGGTGGCCGACATTGCCCGGCTGCTGGCCGAGCGGATCAGTCGAAGCACCGGATTCGCACTGGCTGTATCCGATGCGGTCGGCGCCACGGATCACCGTCCGATCCGGTTGAAGCTCGACGATACGGCGTCGGCGCTCGGTGAGGAGGGATACACGTTGACGGTCACTCCCGACGGCGTCACGGTCGTCGCGGCGCGGCCGGCCGGCTTGTTTTACGGAATGCAAACGCTATTGCAACTCCTGCCGCCGGCCATATGGATGACGACCAAGGCCGAGAACGAGACGGCTTGGACAATTCCCGCCGTGCAGATCGAAGACCGGCCGCGTTTCCGTTGGCGCAGCCTGATGTTGGACGTGTCGCGCCACTTCTTCACCAAGGAAGAGATCAAAAACTGCCTTGACTTGATGGCCCAACACAAGTTGAACACATTTCACTGGCACTTGACCGACGACCCGGGCTGGCGAATCGAGATCAAACGCTATCCGAAACTGACCGAGGTCGGCGCGTGGCGCACCAAGGACTTTTGGCTTGGGACCGAATATCCGGCCGACAAGCCGTATGGCGGATTCTACACTCGCGATGACGTTCGGGAGATACTGGCCTATGCCGAGGCCCGATATATCACCGTCCTGCCGGAGATCGAAATGCCAGGCCACTCCGTGGCCGCTTTGGCAGCCTATCCCAATCTCTCTTGCGCCGGCGGAGCCTACAACCCGAATCTTGGGGAAGGGACGCCGCTCGGGGTTTACTGTGCAGGCAACGACGACACCTTCGAATTCCTGGAAAACGTTCTCAACGAAGTGCTCGATATGTTTCCGAACAGGCTGATCCATATCGGCGGCGACGAGGTGGCGAAAGACAACTGGAAGAAGTGTTCGAAGTGCCAGGCACGCATCCAACAAGAAGGGCTCAAAGACGAAGCGGAGTTGCAGAGCTACTTCATTTGCCGTATCGAGAAGTTTTTGAATGCTCACGATCGTATTCCGGTGGGCTGGGACGAGATTCTTGAAGGGGGACTGGCGCCCAATGCGATCGTGATGAGCTGGCGCGGCATGGACGGCGGCGTCGCGGCAGCCCAATTAGGCCACGATGTCGTCATGACGCCCCATACCGACTGCTATTTCAACAATTATCAGGCGAGGAACTTCAGCCAGGCAAGGGCGAGGGAACCGCTTAGTTTTTCCCCTCCCTACGACAGCTACCTGATGCTCGATCAGGTCTACGCCTTCGAGCCGGTGCCTGCCGAGATTCCAGCCGAGAAGCTGAAGCATGTTCTGGGCGCCGGCGGCAACCTGTGGACCGAATTCGTTCGTGATTGGACTCACGCCCAGTATATGATTTTTCCACGCGCCTGTGCGATGGCCGAAGTCACTTGGAGCGACCCGAAACTGAAGAATTGGGATGACTTCAAGACCCGTCTTAGCGTGCATCTTCAGAGGCTGAAGGCCCAAGGAGTGGATTACCGGCAACCGCTACCGGATGACGACGCCAAGTAGCAATCGTCCTACCCGCCATACGAAAGAAAAGCCCCACCAACGAAAGCTATGCAGCAATGGCCCTGGCCCGCCCGCCATACCAAAGGAGCGTCAACATCGTGACCAAGCACCAGAATCGCCAGGACTTCATGAATCGCACCGCATCCGTGTTCGCCGCGCATCACCATCGAGTTGCTTGCACGTTGGGTATCCTTGTCGCACTGACGAATAGCGTGTCGGCCGATCCACAACCG
>JAEWUR010000779.1 GCA_023397045.1 Planctomycetota bacterium | reverse complement strand
CGGCGATGTGGACCTTGCGTGTGTATAGATGAATGAAAAACAGCACGAAATAGGTGACTGGCCCACGTTTGGTCCACACGGTCTTCGTAAAGAAATCGGTGGCCCAGAGCGTCTTGATGTGCATTTGAATGAAGTCGTGCCAGGTGCCACGCCCGCGTTTCGGACCGGGATCGAAACCATTCTCCTGCAAGACACGGCAGACGGTCGCGCGAGACATGTTGAAGATGCGGAGCTTCTTCAACTCGCCGATGATGCGGCGGTACATTCTGTAAGTCGTTATGAGAACTGGATGTGGCGTATTAATGAGACCCCGCTATGCGAACTCGGGGAAACAAAATAATGCGGATTCGACCGTCGAATCGCCGCCAGATTTCTATTCTAATTGCGACGTTCGTTCAGCGCATCGATCGCTTCCAGATAGTTGCGGCCAGAGTGTGTAAACTACGGCTACGATGTAGATTGATGCAATAAGCGGCCAGCAGCGGCAGACTGTATAGCACCGCTGCAATCACCTCGCCCTTCTGGTGTCGCCGCAAACTCTTACAGCCGTTTAGCTTTGGGCAAATCTACAATCGGTCTACGGAACCGAAGGTTACAGGTTCGAGCCCTGTGGCGAAAAGGCGACGCAAAAGCCGGCGCACTACCCCATCTTACCAAATCGCATGGAGTCCCAAGAAACGCAAAAAGCCTTTGGTGACAAAGGCTTAGAGCGACTTCGTAAGATTCTGTGTAACCCCATAAGGTTACGCCAGTACCCCCTAGGGGAGTCGAACCCCTGTTCTCGGACTGAGAATCCGATGTCCTGGGCCACTAGACGAAGGGGGCTTCGTTCGGATTTGCCGAAATCACGGCAAAGCCTTGGCCGACAACCGTTTGGATCGAGGCAAACCAGATGGTTTTGATACGGCTTGCTACGGCTCAAACGGCGTCAAGCACCACTTTCTACCATCCGGCCGGGCGGTTGTCAACCGTCGCTTCGGAACCGTTCTTCGAACCACTTGTCCCACTCCTGGGATGTTTTTGAGCCCATCTTGGCGCTGTTGCGGCGTACTGCGTGCTCGACGAGTTCGATCATGGGCTGGGAGGTGAGTTTGTCGCGGATTGGCAACAGTTGGCCCAGCACCGCGTTCGATTCGGCATAGTTGCCACGGAGGCTGAACACGCCGCACTTGCCTGCCAGGCCGAACGCCCGAAGTTCCGCATCGTCGTCGCCCAGGTTCGACAGGTTTTCGAAGATCGTCATGGCGCGGTTCAGGTCGTCTTCGCGAAGGTAGATCAACGCCAGTTGTTGTTCGGCGCGATGGGCGATGTCGCGCTTTTCGGGAAAGTAGTCGATCACGCTCTGCCATGCGGCCACGGTGCCGAGTTGGCTGGCCAGATACCATTGGCCCAACACCGTGCGCTGTTTGGGGATGGCTGGGGCCGCGGTTTCCGTATTGGCTAGCATCGACCGCGGTACGATCACGGCCCAGGCTGCGACGCTGCCCAACAGGAACGCGAGAACGATCGCTGCCGAGAGCCACGCGCGGCGGCGACTCCGGTAACGTTGAATCGTCATCGTCTTCATCAAGTGGTCGAGCTGTTGGGTTGCCGCAACCCGGGCGTCGACGTGCGTTTCGGCCGCCAACGACTCCCAGCCGGGCAAGTCGTCCGGCCAGTCCTCGCCAAGGCATTCGATCTGCACGCGGCGCAATTCACGCAGCAGGTCGCGGGCCGAGGCGAATCGTTGTGATGGGTCTTTCGCCAACATCTGATGAACAATGCGGCACAGCGACGGCGGCAGATCCGCGCGAACCGACGCGAGCGGGTCCGGCTGCTTTTTGAGGTGCTGCACGGCGACCGCCAACGCGGTTTCGCCCGAGAAAGGCGGCCGGCCGCTGAGCATGTGATAACACGTCACGCCGAACGAATAGATGTCGCTCCGAGGATCGAGCGGTCGGCCTTCGACCTGTTCGGGACTCATATAGAGCGGCGTGCCGAGCGTCATGCCGACTTGCGTCAGATCGTTCGGGGCGTCGTTGCGCGCGATCCGCGCCAGGCCGAAGTCGGCCACCTTCACCTCGCCGCCGGCGGTGAGCATGATATTCTCGGGCTTGATGTCGCGATGCACGACGCCGCGTTCGGCGGCTTTGGCCAGCGCGGCGGCCACCTGTCGCATAATCGACAGCGCGTGCGACAGATCGGGAGGGCCGTGCCGCGCGACATATTGTTGAAGGTTCTGGCCCTGCACATATTCCTGGGCGATGAAGTGCAATCGATCGATACAGCCGACTTCGTAGATCTGCACGATGTTGGCATGGACCAGGGCCGCCGCAGCCTGGGCCTCGATCTCGAATCGTTGCACGTAGGTCCGATCGCCGGCCAGTTCGGGCCGCAATATTTTGACGGCCACGCGCCGTTTCAGTCTTGACTGCTCGGCCAAATAGACGTCGGCCATTGCTCCGCGGCCAAGCCGGCGCAGCAGGTGGAAGTCGCCGAGTTGCCGCCCGGAAAAATCCGCGTCGGCGCCGATCGAGGTGTGCGGTGTGTCAGGCATAGGCGATCATTCCAGCAAGATCATTGCATGGTTGAATCGGAAACGTCTTGAGCAGTCCTCGCTCCTTGCTCTTCTTCGGAAGGCCGAGCGGCCGACGCGGATATCGGGATCAGGTACGGGCGAATTTTTTCGTAGGTTTTTGGGCCGATGCCGCGGACTTGCCGCAAGTCGTCGCAGTGGCGGAATGGGCCCGACGTCTCGCGCATTTCCACGATGCGCCGTGCGAGTGTTCTGCCGACGTTCGGCACCTGCATCAATTCGGGAACGCTGGCCGTGTTGATGTCGACCTCGAACCGAGCGGTCAGTTTGTCGGCCTCATCGATCTCGATGTCCGGACGGCCTTGGCTGAAGCGATAGAACGATCCGCCCAGCAGAAAAACGAGAACGAGCGCCGCCGTCGCGGCCGCAACGAGTTGGTCGGCTCGGCGCAGTTGCCAATAGGGCGGCGTTGAAACAGGGGCGGGAGCGTCGTCTGCCATAGCCCCCAGTATATCGCACAGGGCGGCAGGGCGGCAGGGCCGCCGGCCGGACGGTGCTGCCGCACCCTGGATATCGACCCGCTTCCGTTGGTCGCTAGACTCTGCCAGAAAACGCCGCGGTTTTTCAGATTGGCAAACCAGGGCGGCAGGGCCGCCGGCCGGACGGTGCTGCCGCACCCTGGATATCAACCCGCGGTTCCGGCCGGTTCGAACGCCGGCAGGTCGTCGACCTCGGGGGATGCGTTGCCCGAGTGCTTCCGTGATTCCGCACGGGCTGTCCGATTGCGAAGCGCGAGCCAACCGTGCTGATAGGCGTACATGAGGGCATGTCCGACGCCGCCGCGCGGCGCGATCGCCAGCCGCCCGACGCCGTAGGTTTTAGGTCGCCATCGTGTCGTGGCCTGCGTTTGCGGTCCCATGAAATCGAGGACGCGAACGTCGCCTTCGCTGTGGAGCCGTTCGAAAATGTGATGGAACAGGAGTTGGCCGGGGCTGAACGCCGAAAACTCGGGGTCGTAGCTGATCTTGTGAGCGAAATAGGTTCCCTTAGCGCGAAAACCGTAGACGAACGCCAGCAGCCGATCGTCCAGCCGAAGCGACGCCGCCTCGAACTGACCGAGCGCCGCGAGGTGTTCCGTTTGGCGAACGAAGAACGGGAACATGCCGGGCGTGCTCAACACCGAAGAACCGGCATTGCCCTTCCAACTGCGATCCTCCAATTGAAACGCGTCGGTCAACCACGGCTCGACGTCGTCGATCGGCAGGCGCGAACGCATTTCAAAACGCACGTCGCCCTCGTTTTCAAGGCGCCGTTGCGCCCGCTGCATGGCTTGGCGGTGGTTCTTGGGCAAGTTCTTGCGATAGATATCCCAGGTCGAGTTGATGTCGACCCGGCCAACGCGATATCGCTCGTGGCAACAGGCCGCGACGCCGGCCCGATGGCAGGCTCGCATCAATGCCATCCATCGCGGCGACTCGGGAATCATGTCATTGAACCACAGCAAGGGCCACGGCAAACCGGCCGCTTCGGCCAACAGCAGATCCATCGCCAGCTCGACGTTGGCCGTCGCGTCGACAAGCAACTCGCCGCACGGAAACCACGGGTTCGTGGTCAATCCACCTGCGGGAATCAGCCGCGCCACACGGCACGAAACCATCGGGATTGCCGCAACCCATCGGTCTTGGTCGGCAACCACGATCGCATGAAATTGGCCCTTCGGATGGAACTGTTCGATCCAGGTCGCCAACAACTCGGCCTGCACGGTCGGCAGCGCGACGTCGCTTCGCCGCCAGAGATCGTTCCACTCCACGGCGTATTCACGCAGTTGATCGACCGACATCAGGCGAAGACAGTGCAATATACCCATGGACGATGGCTCCCGTTTTCGTTCGGTAATTCGTTCTATCCAAGGATGGCTTTTTTCTCGGGCGGCTGCGTCGAAATCGGCCTGAATGCCGTCGCGACGGGGGCAACGCCAACGCGCCGGAAAAAAAGGCGCAATCGACACATTCGTCACCATGCAATTCAGAGCGACAATACAGTCGAAAAAAGCAATACTTCGAACGAGATACGCGCCGCCAAAGGCGATTGCCAAAGCGGTGCGTCAGATTTATGGGCCCATGATTTTGGGAGATATTGTGTGCCACTGGCTCTGCCAGTGCTGAATTGCGGTCGAATCCGGGCACTGGCAGGGCCAGTGGCACACACAGAATAAGGCCACATCTGCGTGGCGCACCACGCCAGCCTACCACCTCTGTTTTGCCCCAATTCCTAGCATGTTCACCCACCGAAACTTGCCGCCGCTCGATGATCGAGGTCCCCTGCGCGTTATGTTCGTCATCACGAGCATGCCGGTCGGGGGCGCCGAGACGCTTCTGGTCGAACTGATCCGCCGTATGGACCGCGAACGGTTTTCGCCGGAGTTGTGCTGCTTGAAACACTACGACGTTCTCGGCGATGCCCTGGCCGGCGAGGTGCCGGCGTTCACCGGGCTGTTGTCGCACAAATATGACTTGCGCGTGCTCGGACGGCTGACGCAGTTGATGCGCCGACGGCGGACCGACGCCGTGGTCACGGTCGGCACCGGGGGCGACAAAATGTTTTGGGGACGGCTGGCCGGTTGGCTTGCCGGCGTGCCCGTGATCTGCTCCGCGCTGCATTCGACGGGACTGCCCGACCACGTCGAGTTCTCGAACCGGCTGCTGGCTCCACTGACCGACGCGTTTATTGCGGTGGCCGAGCCGCACGCATGCTATCTTGCCGAACATGAAGGCTGCCCGGCCGAAAAAATTCGCGTCATCCACAACGGCGTCGACGTCGAACGATTCCATCCGCGCTGGCCAAATCGCGAATTACAGGAGCAGTGGAAGCTCGATCCCGCGGCGCCGACGATCGGCATGGTCGCGGCGCTGCGACCGGAAAAGAACCACGAAATGTTCTTGTATGTCGCCGCGCTGATCCGTCGCCGGATGCCGACGGCCCAATTTCTCGTGGTCGGCGATGGTCCCCGGCGTTCGGAACTCGAATTGCTGGCCCAAAGTCTGGGCGTCGACGACGCGGTGCGATTTGTCGGCACGCGATCCGACGTGCCCGAGATGCTTTCGCTCGTCGATCTGGTGCTGCTGACGTCGCACATGGAAGCCAACCCGATCTGTTTGCTAGAGGCCATGGCC
>JAEWUR010000771.1 GCA_023397045.1 Planctomycetota bacterium | reverse complement strand
CGCGGAGCGTGTCGATTGATTTCTTCGAGATCGGATCGACGATCGGCAGGCTGCGATCGGTCGTGGGAATATTGTGGTCGACCGTGGCCAGGGTTTTTTCGGGCCGACGGACCTTGCGGCCGGCCAGCCGCAGTCCCTCGAACGCCTGGGCGCTGGTGACTTCGTGAACGAGTTGCAGATCGATGTAAAGGATGGATTGTTTGCCCGGCTCGGCGTAGACGACGTGGTCGTCCCAGATCTTCTCGAACATCGTCCGGGGTTTGGCGGATGCGGTCATGGCAAGGAAAATGGAAAGGATTGGTGTCGAAATATGCCCCAAAGGGTGCTTCTCTATTGACACATTATAGGCAAACTGGGTTCGACGGCTAGGGGCGGCCTGCCGGGTCGAAACACCCTGCGACGAGACTTTCGAAATACGCCTAAACGGTTGGGTGCCGACCCCGGTTTGGCTTGTTGTAGCTGGACTATGGCGTGTCGAGGCGGTTTTTTCCGCCCTTCCCGCGGGTTTTTGCACCGGGTCTGCCGTGTCCGTACCCCCTGCAACCTATATTACAAAATGGAGTAGCAGCCGAAGGGACGTCGTTTCGGCGTCGCAGGAGACGAGCACGATGCGTGGGCAGAACACCGTCATTCCAGACGAAGTGATTGCGCGTTGGCAGGAATTGGTTGATACGATCTCCGCGATGGTGGCCGTGCCAAGCGTGATGATCAACCGCATCGATCCTCCGTACCTCGATGTGTTTCGTTCGAACCTCAGCCCGGAGAACCCTTTTCCGACGGGCACGCGGATGCCGTTGTTGGGCGTCTATTGCGCGACGACCGCCGCGAAGCGAAAAAAGCTCCAGGTGAACGACGCGCGAAAAGACCCGGAATGGGCCGACTCGCCGACGGCGAAGGCTGGAATCTACGCATACCTCGGCTACCCGCTGTTCTGGCCCGACGGCGATATCTTCGGGACGTTGTGCGTTGTCGACACCAAGGAGAATTGTTGGGGCGACAAATCGGAGCAGTTGATCGACATCGTTCGCGAGGTGATCCAAACGCATCTGGCCTTGGTCTACGCCAACGAGGCGGCCAAGGTCGCCAATCAGGCGAAGAGCGATTTCCTGGCGAACATGAGCCACGAAATTCGCACTCCGATGACGGCCATCCTCGGCTTCTCCGACGTCTTGCTCGAAAGCGATCTCGACGCCACGCAACTTAACGCGGTCAAAACGATCAAACGGAACGGCGACTATCTGATCCGACTGATCAACGACATTCTCGATCTCTCGAAGGTTGAGGCCGGCAAGTTGAAGGTCGAGAATATCCTATGCTCGCCGTGCCAAATCCTCTCCGAGGTGGCTTCGTTGATGCAGGTGCGAGCAAACGCGAAAGGTCTGCGCTTCGAGATTGCGAGAAACGGCCCGTTCCCGACGAAAATTCGATCGGATCCGACCCGTCTTCGGCAGATCCTTATCAACTTGGTGGGCAATGCCATCAAGTTCACCGAGGTGGGGAAGGTTCGGCTGTCCGCGCAAATGATCGATGCCGACGTCAGCGGTCCACGGATGCAGTTCGACGTGACCGACACGGGCATTGGCATGACGGACGCGCAGCTCGAACGGATATTTCAGCCGTTCAGCCAAGCCGACGAGTCGACCACGCGAAAACACGGCGGTACGGGGCTCGGGCTGGCCATCAGCAAGCGGCTGGCCGAAAACCTTGGCGGCGACATCACGGTTTCGAGCATGCCCGAGCACGGCAGCACCTTTTCCGTTACCATCCGGACGGGACCTGTTGAGGCGTCCGATCTGGTCAACTGCAAGGCGGAGGTGCCCGTTCCGGACGCGGTGGCGCCTAGTCCATCCGAGCGGCTCGACTGCCGAATCCTGTTTGCCGAGGACGGTCCCGACAATCAGCGGCTGGTGTCGTTCTTCTTGAAGAAAGCCGGGGCCGACGTGGTCGTCGCCGACAATGGACAAATCGCGTGCGATCTCGCCCGAGAGGCCTGCGCGAACGGTCAGCCGTTCGACGTGGTTCTGATGGACATGCAGATGCCCGTGTTGGACGGATACAATGCAACCCGGATTCTGCGCGAGCGCGGATTCATGGGGCCGATCATCGCGTTGACGGCCTATGCCATGAGTTCGGACCGGGAGAAGTGCATCGCGGCGGGCTGTACCGACTACATCACCAAACCCTTGGATCGGAACCACCTGATCTCGGTGATCGCCCAGCACACCTCGCAAGCCGAGCGGCAGCTCGTCGGGGCGTTGGAAGACAGCGGGCCGACGGCGTGGAATCAAGCGGCGGGCGAGTCGCGGGACGCATCGTCCTAGCCGTCCGCCCAGATCGAGTTCACGGATGGACCGAACATCGTAACCCGAAGCGTACGCGAGGGCCAGCCTCGCTTACGCTTCGGGTTACGATTCTGATGCACGGTCCCTTCTATTGGCAACGACCGTTTGGCAGACCGATCGTGTCCTTGGGGCGAATTATTTGCCTCGGATCTCCCGCCCCCCCACCTTGGCGTCGGGTTGGAAGTCTGGTAACATGGATGGATGCAACACGCGGGGCGTGGCGCAGTCTGGCTAGCGCGTCTGGTTTGGGACCAGAAAGTCGGAGGTTCGAATCCTCTCGCCCCGACTCTCTCTTCGTGTCCCCTCTCCCGCCGGGAGAGGGTTAGGGTGAGGGCCGCCGTCAAAACTAGCTGCGTCCCTGTTTCGACTCCTCACTGCGCTGTAAGACGGGTTGCCCTCACCGACACCGACCGCAAAGCGTTCTAACCGCGTCCTGTCGCCCTGAGTCGTTCGGATGGGATAGGTCTGAGAAATTGAACTTATCCCCTTTCGGTTTCTTTACGCAAATGGGAGGTTGCAATTAGCCCGATTCATCGGGCTTTCCGCCGAAGGCGGTCGTAGCGCCGGCGTTTACGCCGGGGTAGGCGACAACGATTCGACTGCAATGTCAGCCCGGTTCACCGGGCTCCGGGCAAAGCAGGAGCCGCATCAAACGCGGCTGACATCGGCAAATCGTCAAAGAATAACGTAGCAATGGGCCATCTTCAACACCGCGTGAACGCCGGGACTATACCGGCTTCGCCAGGAAGAGGCGTGAACGCCTCTCCGCACTCATTCACGCGGTAACGATTTGCTTCTAAGAAACTTGCGACTATCTCAACGGTAGCTAGGGTGAGGGCGGCAGCCCAGCACCCGGCGAAGCTAGTGTAGTGTCTCGCAATTGAAGTGTCTTAATCTGTGGAAAATGGCAGATTTGGGTGCCACTGCTGGCTTGTCCAGCAGTGCTGAAGTACCACAGAGGTCAGCACTGCTGGACAAGCCAGCAGTGGCACCCTGCGGCGTTTAAGTAACCGTTTGTGTGAGACACTACACTAGCTGCATCCACGTTGTGCGTTCTCCCTCTCCAATCCGACAGGATTGGTCCCGTTTTGCGCCGGGGCGGGGCGGGGGTGGCGGGGGGGGCGGGGG
>JAEWUR010000744.1 GCA_023397045.1 Planctomycetota bacterium | reverse complement strand
CTTTTTGGGACCTTCATCCGAATTGACGACCGGAGCGCCGCACTCGGCGGCAAACCGGACCGCTTGTTTGATATACTCGGTTCCGACCTCCGGCCTGCAAAGGTTCGAGTGGCCGGAGAGTGCGGAGAGCTTGATGCCCGCTTTCTCACACGCACGCCGTATCCGGTAGGGGTCGTCCAGCATCGAGACGCTGTGGAAATAGCCGCCTTCGCTGAGCAGCTCGCGCCCCCAATGGACCATCGGTTCGACATATTCATAGCCCAGTTCGGCGGCCTTTTCGACGCCCCATTCGAACGATTTGTCGTCGTGGCGGACGAATTCCATGTTGACGCCAAGCGAAATCTTTCCCATGTCTAGAACCCTTTTCCGGCGGTTGAAGAAATTTGCAGGTTGTGGATTTGTTGAGGTACCATGAAATACCGTCTATAATGGTAACCTGAGCCGAAGATGGCGTCGTGCAGAATGCTTCGGCGAAAAAAATTGCACAATCCCCCAACGTGAGCCGCAGCGATGGCCGCGACGATCCCCTTCTACCACGAACGCGGCAAGACCTACGAGGCCGACACCTGCCGGCCCGTCGAATTGGCGGCCCAAAACGGGCAACTGCTACACAAGGCGTTTGTCCACGGGCATTATCCCGGCCGGCGACTGCCGCCCAAGGCGCTGCCGGGCGTGAAGGTCGTCGGGTTCTGGGATGCCGGCCAGCGGCAGAACTGGGGCCTCGATTGGCATCGCAACGAAGGCGTCGAATTGACGTTCCTCGAACGTGGTCGGCTGGGCTTTTCCGTCGAAGGCTGCGAGTCCTACCTAAAAGCCGGCGATCTGACGATCACTCGACCGTGGCAGAGACATCGCCTGGGCGACCCGGAGATTGGACCAGGACGACTCCATTTCCTCATCCTCGATGTCGACGTCCGACGGCCACACCAGGCGTGGCATTGGCCCTCCTGGGTTGTTCTGGCACCCAGCGACCTGCGACAGTTAACCGATTACCTCAGACACAACGAACAGCCCGTCTGGACGGCTACGCCGGAGATCACCCGGGCGTTTGCCCAAATCTGCTCGGCGGTTGACCCGGAGGATGACAGCGGCCGGATCTCAAACCTCGCGGTCGCAATCAACCAACTCTTCCTGGCGCTGCTAGAGATGTACCGCCGTCAGGAAATGGTCCTCGACCGGTCCCTCTCGACGGTCGGCCGAACCGTCGAGCTATTCTGGGCCGATCTGGGCCAGAATCTTGACGGATTGGCCGTCGAATGGACCGTCCGGGGGATGGCCCGGCGTTGCGGCATGGGCGTGACCAGTTTCACGCGACTGTCGAAACAACTGGTCAACATGACGCCGATGCAGTACCTGAACTACTGCCGCCTGAACGCCGCGGCGCGAATACTCGAAGAACAACCCGACCGAACCGTAACCGACGTCGCCCTCGGTTGCGGGTTCGCGTCGAGCCAGTACTTCGCCACGCTGTTTCGACGGCAATTCGGCCGGTGCCCAAGGGATAGCCGCAGACCGGGTGGTTAAGCCGCCGAAAATACTACGGCTCCTTCGGAATGTTCTCGTTGTCGATAAACTGGAGCAGCTTCGAGATGCAGAGCTTGTTGACGCTGGTCCGGTGTTCGTGGGCTTCCTCGCGAAGGGCTTCGTGCATGCTCTTGGGCAGCCGAACGGTAATCACCCGGGTTGGCTCGTTCTCTTCGCTTGCCTCCAACGGACCCTGCTCGCGGAGCCTGGTCAACAGGCGGAGGATTTCCTGATAGGCTTCGGTCTGCTCGAACTCCGAAAGGGCATCCCGGTTGGGAAAGGCTTGCCGGACGATGCCGCGCAGGCCGAGCGTCTCTCGATAGAATGTGACCCAGTCGGGCTTCTGGGCAAATAACTGTTGAGCGGTTTCCTTGACTGCAACTTGGTCGTCCATGCTGATCATGCCAATCTCCTGTCGGCGTCTTACGATCGACTCTCATTCCTCCGCCACACCGGCCTCGGTTCGCTGCAATAATCCAAAGAAGTCAAGAGAAGGACGGATGTTCTTTCATTGCAAGCACTTGCGGCACTGCTTGCAGCGTGCCCGCAAAACAGGCATGCGTGCGTTGTTGTTGTGCAGCGGGTCGCCTGCCTAAAAAACGTGCATCGCGTCGAGTCGCATTGACTCAAGTGTCCACCTCAAATGTGCCGATACCTGTTGGTTTGGGTAGTTGCGGCAAACAAGAAAGCTGTTGCATAATCCACCTATGCTCCATTGCCAAAAAGGGCCTCTGCTGATCGCTTTGGCTGCGACTGCGGCCGTGCTGTTTACGATCGCGCCCGACGCCCGAGGGCCTGGGGTAACCTGCGACGAGCTTTACCACGTCTCGCAAGGCAAGCAGCTCGTCGCCGAATTACGACAACAAGGACTGTCATTTTTCCTGCCGGGCAATATCCGGAAGAACTTTCGTTGGGTGCAGGGCGACCCACCGATCCAGGCGCCCCTGGGCTATTGGATCCTCGGAGGAGTCCATTTTCTGTTCGATCCGTCGCCCGACGACATGGCCGTCGTCTCGCTGACCGCCGCGCGGACCGCGCCGGCAATGGCTTTCGGGCTGTTGATCGCGCTGGTCGGCGTTTGGACGGCACGCCGGATCGGAGCAGCGGCGGGAACGATCGCGGCCGCGGCCACCGCAATGACGCCCCGGCTATTCGGCCATGCCCACCTGGCGTCGCTCGACATGCTAACGACCCTCTTCTTCGTGGCCGCCATGTTCGCGGTACTCGAAGCAGCCCGGGGCGGGCGAAATTGGCAATTCGCCTTGGCCGGAGTCATCTGGGGGATGGCGATGCTGGTTCGCCTGCACGGCATGCTGGTTGCGCCGCCGGTCATCGTGTGGATGATCTGGCGATGCCGCCGCCGGGCGGTCGCGCCGTTGGTCTGCTGGCTGCTGGCCGGGCTAGCGACACTCTTTGTCGGCTGGCCCTGGCTTTGGCTGGCCCCGTGGTCGCACTTCCGGCAATATCTGGCCACCGGGACCTCCCGAGAGGCACTCCATGTCTTCTACGCCGGGCACGTCTGGATCGATCGGGAAGTGCCGTGGCATTACCCTTGGGTCATGTTCGCCGTCGTGGTTCCACTCGGTTTCCTATTGTTGGGCATCGCCGGGCTCAACGCATGGCTGCTGGCAGATCGAAACGAACGGCCTGAAGACAAGCCTCTGCAACGGCTCGCCGGCCGCGTCTCAGAGGCGATCAAGCAGCCCGAGGGATTGTTGGCCGCGGCAATGGTTTTCGTGTTGCTCGTTTTTTCATGGCCCGGCACCCCGGTCTACGACGGCGTCCGGCTGTTCTTGATGGTCTTTCCGATCTGGGCGGTGTTCACCGGCCTCGGTGCCGATCGGCTGCTTCAGTGGAGCAGCACGTTGGATCGATTGCAGAGCTACGGTTTTCGCGCGGCCGTATTTCTACTGGTGCTCCTGCAAGGCATTGGGCTGATCGTCTACTACCCTTGCCAACTAAGCCATTACAACCTTCTGGTTGGAGGGCTTCCGGGCGCGGTACGACTCGGGTTCGAGGCGACCTATTGGGGCGACGCCGTTCGCGAACCGATTCTCGCCGAGGCGGCACAACGGTCACCGGGCCGGCCGGTCGTTTTCGCACCCAATCTCGCGCCCTTCCAAGCGCCGGCCGTGACGATCACATCGCCGGCGCTCTGCCGGTCGGAAACCATGCTCGTCGGTCGCCAGGAAGCGCCGGCCGATTGTCGATATGCGGTGGTTTATCACCGCCGCGCCGACCTGGACGACGTCACCAAGATCCTTCGGCAGGGCAGGGTGGTGGCCGAGTATGGTAATCAGGGGGTCTGGCTGGCAAGACTCGTCGAATTGCATACCCCGCTAGACGCACCCGGCGGACATATTAAAATTACATTTATTGAAGGTCAGCAAAGTCATGTAACGGAGATTCGGGCCATTCTACCACAAACCCGGCCTTCCGTTGGTCGGTCTCGTTGCATTCTCAATCTGACCTCAATAGACATCGCAAAACTATGCGACGCGGCAACCTATGATGTTCCCCGCGATTTGTGCCGTCGCGCTTTGCGGATGCCCGAAAGCTCCCCGAGAGAAAAATGATGGATGCAGCGAGCGTGCAACGAATTAGCGTTCCCGACAATCTTCGCGCGCTCTACGCGCCCGTGGCCGACAGCCTGGAAGAGGTCGAAAAACTGCTCCGGCGCGAGCTTTCGAACAACAACCCGTTCGTCGACCAGTTGGTGAAGCACGGGTTTCGGCTCGGCGGCAAGCGATTGCGGCCGGCGCTGGTGCTTCTGACGGCCGAGGCGTGCGGCGGCATTCGCCCCGAACATTTCACGTTGGCCGCCATGGTCGAGTTGATCCACACGGCCACGCTGGTCCATGACGACGTGCTCGACGAGGCCACGATTCGACGCCATCTCGATACGGTCAACGCGCGCTGGAGCAACGAAACGAGCATCTTGCTGGGCGATTACCTGTTTTCGCTGGCCATCTGCATGGCCAGCTCGCTGGACGACGTCTATGCGTGCCGCGTCGTTAGCGAATCGGCCCGAAATATGTGCGAGGGCGAGCTGCGGCAGATCCAAGGACGCGGCGACTATGGTCTCTCCGAGCAAGATTATTATGAGATCATCGCGGGCAAGACGGCGGCGCTGACCGCCTGCTGTTGCCGGCTTGGCGCTCATTACGCGGGCGCCGATCCGGCCGTATGCGACGCCCTGGATCGTTATGGCCACGACCTTGGCATGGCCTTTCAAATTGCCGACGACGTGCTCGACCTTTCCGGCGACGAATCGGTCGTTGGCAAATCGTTGGGCACCGATCTGGCAAAACAGAAAGCGACGCTGCCGTTGATCTACCTCCTGAATTCGGTGACGCCCGACAGTCGTTCGGAGCTGACCGCGGCCCTAACGCACACCGGCAACCATCGCCAGGAGACGCTGCGCCCGTGGTTCGAACGCTACAGCGCCATCAGCTATGCCCAGGACAAGGCGACCGCCTTCACGCGCCAGGCAAGCGGGGAATTGTCCGTTTTGCCCGAGTCCGCCGCACGTAACTCGCTGAGCGGCTTGACCCGTTTCGTTGTGGACCGTCGGCAATAGCTCACCAGGCCGGCGGGCAATCCCGACAGCCCCCCCATGCTGACTGGTTCCGCAGGTGGAACGATTTTTCTGCCAAATGATTGACAGAAATTTTGGGCCGTGGTATCTTGGCGATATCTCTACAAGGCTAATGAGGTAGCGAAGCACGTAATCTGACACATTTCTGACGTTTTCAGAACGCGTCACGGCGTGCATTCTTTTTCGGCTTTCCCTCGGTAAGCCGTCTTTCCCGTAATCTCCCGGGCTCGGTTTTTTTCGTGCCCGTTTCCTTTTGCCAAGAACCTATTTTTGCGTACATATTCCACGAAGGAATCTTAATGATGAAGACGAAACACCTCATCTCAACGGTCATCGCGGTTCTCGCATGCGGCATCGCTCCCTATGCCGTGGCCGTCGACATCTATCCCACGCTTTCGCTGCCGTCGAGCTACAACGGACTTCGAGTGGTGCAAGGCGGGACCGTGGCGCCGGGTCAGAGCGCGATCACCGTCGGCCTGCCTCGCGGCACCGTGGCCGGCAGCTACTCGCTCTCTTCGCCGAGCCTGACCATGAGCCCGTCGACAGGCATCGTGCCGCGGCGCAGCACTCGGCCGGTTCCGTTCACGTTCGGATGGACCGACACGTCGACGCTCGGACCACAGCCGACCGGAATCATCACGTTGACGGGACAGGACGTCGACCCCATCCACGCCCAGATGGAGGTCGAGGGGAACGTCGTCGCCAACCGTCATTTGAACGTCTCGGAGATCGGCGATTCGTACAATCCCGTTCGCGTGATGCGACGATCGGCCGTCACGGCCACCATTTCGACGGGCAGCGATCCGATGGTCGACGGCGACGACTACGCCACGCGCGTCGACACGGTGGCAAGAGGTCGCATCTCGACTCGCGACGGCACCGGAATGACCGTGCGATACAAAGACGTGCCTTTGTCACAATTCAATGGTCTCGGACAGAGCGCCGAGGTGGACGTGATGTTCTCGCAGACGGGCAACTACAACGCCTACTACGACCTCGCGCCGAAGCTGTTGAAGGACGCCGAATCGAAAAACGCCGGCGCGACGGTTCAATCGGCGATCTTGCGCTACAACGTCGACGTCCTGGAACAGCGCCGACTCCGGCCGAACGGTTCCCGCGTTCAGTTCGGCAACGTCCTCAAGGGGGCGACGATCTCGCGGGTCGTGATGCTCAATAGCACGAACCGGTACACCGATTCGCACCATGCGACGAGCGTCGTCGTCTCGTCGAAAACCGGCAGCCCGATCGTCGCGCCCGTGGGCCAAATCTCATGCGACCCGACGCTCGTCGACCAAGACGGAGTTCCGATGACGTTCACCGGCGTTTTTGACTCGTATGGAGCGTTGAAACATCTGCGGAGCTATATGGCCGTGACGTCCGCCGAGGCGGGCATCGACACGAAACCCTATCGCGATCTCCGGCTATCCTTTGCAGCGAACGTCGGCATGGCGAAGCTCGGTTCGCGGGGTACGTTCAATCGCGCCATGGTGCTCACGGCCTTCGTGCCGAAGAGCCAGCCCGGCGCAGTCAAGACGCTGGCCGGACTCGCCTCGAAGGTCGACTACTCGCGGTCGCTGGCCAGCGAGACGACTCTGGCAACGGCCGTCACGAAAGTGGACAACCGGGGCAAGACCACGCTGAAGAACCTGTTTGGCGTCGTCGGCAGCGAGGCCGAGATCGCCGCCAGCACCGAGACCGCCGCGGATACGAACGTAACCATGCAGTGGCGCACGCGAACGCATAACGAATCGCAGTCTCGCCGCGCTACCGGTCCGCTGCCCATCACGCCGGGCGAATCGCCGGCATGGCTCACCAGCGACGTCGTGAAGATCGGCGGAATCTCGGACAATATGGTCTACGCACTCAAGATGACCTACGACAACCGGATCAACCTGGCGCTGGACGGCCCGGTCGAAGGACAGCTCGAGAACGAATGGAAAAACATGTGGATCGCCCAGATGAATCAGGCGGGCACGCAGTGGGAACGAGTCGCCTTGGGGGACGGCCACTACCAGTCGTTGGAAAGCTTCCTGGCCGCCAACAGCGGGTTGACGCTGGAACAACTCGAGGGCAACTGGGGCGTCGATCCTGAAGGCGCCACGGACGCGATGGGCCGAGGCCACTCC
>JAEWUR010000699.1 GCA_023397045.1 Planctomycetota bacterium | reverse complement strand
GGCCAGCACGGCGTCGCCACGGCCACCGCCTGCGCGCGGTTCGGCTTCGAGTGCGTGGTCTATATGGGCGAGGAGGACATTCGCCGGCAGCGTCCCAACGTCTTCAGCATGAAATTGCTCGGGGCCGAGGTCCGGCCCGTCCGAAGCGGCTCGCGAACCCTTCGCGACGCGGTGAACGAGGCGTTCCGCGACTGGATGAGTTCGGTCGAAACGACCCACTATTGCCTCGGCTCGGTCGTCGGCCCGCATCCGTTTCCGCAAATGGTTCGCGATTTCCAATCGATCATCGGACGCGAAACCCGAGTGCAATCGCTCGAACAGATCGGGCGACTGCCCGACGTCGTCGTGGCGTGCGTCGGCGGCGGAAGCAACGCCGCCGGCATGTTCTATCCGTTCGTCGACGACGCGGCGGTCGGCCTGGTCGGCGTTGAAGCCGGCGGACGATCGACCAAAGTCGGCGATCATTCGTCGACCCTCTGTTTCGGCCAGCCCGGCGTGCTGCACGGCAGCTATAGCTACGTCTTGCAGGACGACGACGGTCAAACGCTCGACGTCCACAGCGTCTCGGCCGGCCTCGACTATCCCGGCACCGGTCCCGAACATAGCTATTGGAAAGACACCGGCCGAGTAACCTACACCAACGCGCGGGATGACGAGGCCCTGAAGGCATTCGACACGCTTGCCCGGCTCGAAGGCATTCTGCCCGCGTTGGAAAGCTCGCATGCCGTGGCCGAAGCGATTAAACAAGCATCACAGCGAAAGCCCAACGAGATCGTCGTCGTCTGCCTCTCCGGTCGCGGCGACAAAGATGCCGCCGAAGTCGCTCGCCTCCGAGGCGAAGAGTTTTGATCAAGCAAGTGAATCGCGTTGGTTGCGAACCCTAATCCCTAGCCCCTAATCCCTAATCCCTTTGTCATGTCAGCCATCGACCAGCTCTTTCAACGACTTCGTAACTCCGGCCGCAAAGCCTTCATGCCGTTCGTCACGGCCGGCGATCCCGACCTCGACTTCACGGCCGCGGTGATCGGCCGACTGGCCGCACGCGGTTGCAGCCTGTTCGAATTGGGCATTCCCTACAGCGATCCCGTGGCCGATGGGCCGGTGATCCAAGAGTCGTTCACCCGGGCGCTCAACCGCAAGGTCAAGCTCGCCGATATCTTCGCGATGACCAAGCGTCTGGCTGCCGAATCGACGGCGCAAACCACGCCGATCGTTTCGATGCTCAGCTATGCGATCGTTTACCGGCACGGACTCGATCGCTACGTAGCCGATGCGCGTGCGGCGGGCATTTCCGGCGCGATCGTGCCCGACCTGCCCGTCGAAGAGGCCGGCCCGTTGGCGGAAATCTGTCGCCGCGAGGATTTTTCGCTCATCCAACTCATCACGCCCACCACGCCGCGCGATCGGGCGCTGCGCATCGCGGAGAACACGACCGGGTTCATCTATTACGTCTCAGTCACCGGCATCACCGGCGAGCGGACCAGCTTGCCGCCCGAGATTATCGACAATGTCGGCTGGCTGCGCGGCCAGACGCCGCTGCCGATCTGCATCGGATTCGGCATCAGTCGGCCGGAACACGTGCGGATGCTTGCCCCGGTCGCCGACGGATTGATCGTCGGCTCGGCCATTGTTCGACACCTGGCCGAGGCCGATCAAAAACCCCGCGAAAAAGTCCTTCAAGAGATCGAGGATTACGCGGCCGAACTGATCGCGGCCATGTAGGGTCCGCCCCGCGGACCACCGGCCCCGGGTTTCGGCATGGTCCGCACGGCGGACCCTACGTATCTCAATATTTTCTCGGCCACACCCGCGCTTGCACGCGGCTGGGCAGGCCTTGAATCCGCAGAAAACCCTCGGCGTCGGTCTGGTTGTACGAGCCGCCGCCTTCCATCGTCGCGATGCCCTCGTCGTACAGACTGTTCGGGCTGCTCCGACCGTCGACGATGATGTTGCCCTTGTACAGGTTCAAGCTGACGTCGCCGGTCACGGGCTTTTGGGCCTCGCGAATGAACGCCATCAAGGCGTCGAGCTTGGCGTGATACCAGAACCCGTAGTAGACCATCTCGGCCACCTCGGGCGATAGCCGATCGCGCAGGTGCATCAGGTCGCGATCCATCGTCAACTGCTCGACGACGCGATGGGCCGCGTAAAGGATCGTCATGCCGGGCGCTTCATACACGCCCCGGCTCTTCATGCCGACAAAACGGTTCTCGACCATGTCGATCTGCCCGATGCCGTTCCGACCGCCGATCTCGTTCAACGCCGAAACCATGCCGAACGCCGCCTGCCGAACGCCGCCAATGCTGACCGGCACGCCGGCCTCGAAACCGATCACGACGTTCTCAACCTTGTCGGGCGCTTTCTGCGGCGTGACCGTCATGCCGAAATCGACCGTGTCGACGCCGTTGACCATCAGGTCTTCCAGCTTGCCGGCCTCATAGCTGATGTGCAGGCAGTTCTCGTCCGAACTGTATGGCTTGCTGATCGACGCCTTGACCGGAATGTTCTTCTCCTTGCAGTACTCGATCATGGCCGTCCGGCCGGGGAATTTTTGGCGGAACCGCTCGATGCGCCACGGCGCGATGATCTTGACGTTCGGGTCGAGCGCCTCGGCCGCCAGTTGGAACCGGCACTGGTCGTTGCCTTTGCCCGTCGCGCCGTGAACGTAACACTCGGCGCCGACTTCCCGGGCGACTTGTAGGCAGATCTTCGAGATCAGCGGTCGGGCGATCGACGTGCCGAGCAGATACATGCCCTCATACTTGGCGTCCCATTGCAACACCGGGAAGGCGAAGTCGCGGCACAGTTCCTCCTGTGCGTCGACGATCCGCGCCGACTTGGCGCCGATGTTCCGCGCCTTCTGCAAGATCGCCTCGCGATCTTCGCACGGCTGGCCCAGATCGACGTAGACGCAATGGACGTCGTAGCCCTCGTCCATCAACCAACCGAGAATGACCGAAGTATCCAATCCGCCGGAATAAGCAAGAACGCAGCTAGCCATTGAAATGTTCCGTTTCTGAAGTTCGTCCGAAAGTCCCCTTCCACCAAGCGATAACGACCAAAAGTCCCCTCTCCCACGACCAACCTTCGGTCGGTGCCCGGAGGGTTAGGGTGAGGGC
>JAEWUR010000764.1 GCA_023397045.1 Planctomycetota bacterium | reverse complement strand
GTGCAGCTTGACGCGGGCCGCACGAAACATGAAGTCGCTTGGACCGATCCCAGCACTGGGCTCCAGGTCCGTTGCGAGTCGATCGAGTACAAAAACCACCCGGTCGTCGAATGGACGACCTGCTTCCGCAACACGGGGACGAGTGATACGCCGGTTCTGGCGAATGTTCAGGGTTTGGCGACCTCGTGGACGCGAACAGCGGAGAGCGAGTTTGTGTTGCGGGGCATCGCGGGCGATGATTTTTCGGCCAACAGCTATCGGCCCTATGAAACCACGCTTGGCGCAAACTCGACGCAGAGCTTTTCGCCGGCGGGTGGGCGTCCGACGAACGGTTCGATGCCGTACTACAACCTGTCGATGCCCGGCGGAGGCGTCACGTTGGCGATCGGCTGGCCGGGCCAATGGAATGCCAGTTTCTCGCGCGACAGCGCCAACGGATTGGCAGTAACCGCTGGACAATCGAATGTGAATGTCAGCTTGAAGCCCGGCGAAGAGATTCGCGCCCCGTTGATCGCCATGTCCACGTGGCAGGGCGACGACACGGTTCGGGCGCAAAATCTCTGGCGGCGATGGATGCGGGAATATAGTCTGCCGGGTCCGAACGGCCAGCCGATGCAGCCGATCAGTTTTCAGTGTACTACGGGATTCTATCCGGGTTTGCGGAGTTCGGCGGCGGGGGAGATTGCGTACGCGCAGAAGTATATCGACGGCGGCGTGAAGCCCGACTACTGGTGGCTCGATGCAGGCTGGTACCCCTGCAATGATTGGTCGAATACCGGCACGTGGACGCCCGATCCTGCCCGATATCCGAACGGCATCAAAGAGCTATCCGATTTCGTGCATGCCAACGGCATGAAGTTGATCACCTGGTTTGAGCCGGAACGGGTCCAGGACGGCACATGGCTGGCGACCAACCATCCGGAATGGTTATTGGGGAGCGGTGGCAATCGCCTGCTGAACCTCGGCAATCCCGCTGCGCGGGAATGGCTGGTCAACTACATCGATGCGATGATCACGTCGGAGGGCATCGACCTGTATCGGCAGGATTTCAACATCGATCCGCTGGGCTACTGGCAAGGCGCCGATGCCGCGGGGCGCGCCGGCGTGACGGAGAACGCTTATATCCAGGGCTATTTGGCCTTTTGGGACGAGCTGCGCCGGCGGCATCCGGAGATTACGATCGACAGTTGCGCCTCGGGCGGGCGACGCAACGATCTCGAAACCCTGCGGCGCTCGGTGCCGCTGCTGCGGAGCGACTATCAGTATTGCCCGCCTTATATGCCCAACGCCACGGCCGAGGGCATGCAGTGTCAACTCTACGGATTGGCCGGGTGGATTCCGTATTTTGGCACGGCCGCGATTTCGGATGACGACTACATGGTGCGAAGCCATTGGTCGCCGGGAATGTCGGTTGCGGTTCCACAAGGAATGCTGGATTCGGCCGAGGGCCCTGATTGGGAGAAGTTCCGCCGGATGAGAGACGAAGCCCGGATGGCGTCGGAATACATGCTCGGCGACTACTATCCGCTGACCGATTACAGCCAGGCGGGAGACGTCTGGATGGCTTGGCAGTTTGATCGGTCCGATCTGGGCGGCGGCATGGTTCAAGCGTTTCGCCGTTCGCAGTGTCAATACGAGAGCATGATGCTGAAGCTCTATGGGCTGGATCCGAGCGAGACCTATCGGCTTTTCAACATCGACACGAAGGAGACGTTCGACATGTCGGGCCGCGAATTGATGGAGCAAGGTTTCCTATGCGCGATCGGCACGACCTCCGGCTCGGCCGTCATCACCTACGAAGTCGTGCCCGAGCCGAGGTCTGTCACGCTCGCGGCGCTGGGCGTTCTCGGCTTCCTCCGGTGCTTCCGTAACAAACAAAAACATCAATGAACCGTACAGTACATGGGAAAGAACAGAAATCATCGACGAAGAGCACAAAGGACACGAAGAGATGATGGAAGAATGTGAGATCATGCACTTTTGCCTTCGTGACTTTCGTGTCCTTCGTGGATCATCGCTCTGTTCGTCTTCCGCAACGATGAAGGCACGTCATGGTGTTGCGATGCACAACCGATCGCGAAAAAACGCTTTTACCCTGGTGGAATTGTTGGTGGTCATCACGATCATCGGCATTTTGATTGCGTTGTTGTTGCCGGCGGTGCAGGCGGCGCGCGAAGCGGCTCGAAAGACGCAATGCTGTAACAACATGCGGCAGATTGGAATCGCTTTGCACAACTTCGAGTGCAAGAAGGGCACGTTTCCGCCGGGCATCATGGCGAAGATGCGGTTTGCCAACACCAGCTATCAGGCCGACGGCGGATACCAGTGGACGTACCTCCTCCATTTCCTGTTGCCCGACTTGGAATTGGAGGCCTATTACACGGCGATCGACGGGCCGAGGTTCGACAGCGATCTCTATCATAACCGGGCGGCGTGGGATAGCGTCGATGCGCAGGGTTTGGCGCATTTCTGGTGTCCCAGCGACAACGTCAACGGCAACAATTTTCTTACTGTCGCGGACAGCAGCAAGAACTATCTGCTGCCGAAGATCAATTACCTCGGTATTTTCTCGGGCTTGAACGACGGCGACGCGGCCTATTCGGCGGCCAACGCACCGTATCCGCTGTCACCGTCGCGACACGCCGTCTTCTGCTACGGCCAGGGCACGCCGATTGCCGACATCAAGGACGGAACGAGCAACACGATCGCCTTGGCCGAGTATCTCAAGGGCGTCGATACGGTCGATGCGCGGGGCAACTTCTACACGCACCGGGCCGGATGCCAAACGTTGTTCGTCACGTTGGAGCCGAATTCGAAAACGAAAGACCGGCTGACGATCTATTTCTGCCCAAATAGCGGTTCGCCCGACGAACCGAGCATGAATCTGCCGTGTGAAGGCACGGCCAACGACAACGAGCATTATGCGGGTTCGCGCAGCCGGCATCCCGGCGGCGTCAACACGCTGTTCTGCGACGGCAGCGTGCATTTCATCTCGGACAGCGTGAACAGCCACGCGCCGACCAACGACGCCGACGTGCCTGGCACATGGCAGCGACTCGGTTGGATGGCCGACGGACTGACTCCTGGCGATTTCTGATAGGGCAAGACCATGATGTTGATTCGATGGCGATCGGGCGTAACAGCGGCCATCATGCTGTGTGCTCTCGGCACGATGTTTGGCTGCGGCCACGACCGTTCGAATACTGCGGCAATCGAGGGCAACGTTCAATTGGACGGCAAGCCATTGGCGCAAGGCACGATTCGATTCCTGCCGGCCGGCGGAGTCGAAGGCTCGATCGCCAGCGGAGAGATTGTTGACGGCCGTTATCGGATCTCTGCCGAGCATGGCCCGGTCGTTGGTTGGAATCGCGTGGAGATCAATGGCATCCGGAAGACGGGTCGGATGGTTCAGAGGCCGTTTCCGCAGTCGGGCGCCACCGAGGAAGTGGTCGAGGCGGTTGGGCCGCAATTCAACTCGTCGTCGACGCTCAAGTTTGAGGTCGAGGCTGGCGCGGCGAACCGATTTGACATTGAGGTCAACGGCCAATCGCCGGGTGCTGCACGCTGATTCGGACTCGATGCCTGTGTCGCATGTCGTTGCCGCACATCTGGTTACGGCATTTCGGCTTCGATCTTCTTTGCCAACCCGGCCAAGCTGCCACGGTTCTCCAGTTGGCGTGTTTTCCGGCACAATCCTAAATTCCTGTGTAATCGGATCATGTTCCGGGCTGGGGGCGGACGAAACTCTAGAATGGGTCTACCGGCTGATGCCTGGTGGCGCTTGGGGTTTGTAGATACTCTCGGTCACGAAGGATTTTCGCCATGAAACGTTTTGCATTCCGAAAACTCGTCTGGTTGTGCGTCGCTGCTGTTTTTTCGGTTCCCAGCGTGTCATGGTCGGCCACACCGTCGGCCGAGCAGGCCCTGAAACTGGCGCCGGTTCAATCGGGCGTCGACTTCGATCGACCGAGCGCCGAGGATGCTGCCAAGTCGAAAATCGCGGCAAAGAAGTTCGACGGCCACGTCGGCTGGGTCGTTGAGGATCCCGACGGAATGGTTTTGCGTCGATTCGTCGACACGAACGATGACAACGTGGTCGACCAGTGGTCGTATTTCAAAGATGGGATGGAAGTGTATCGCGATATCGACTCGAACTTCAACGGCAAGGCCGACCAATACCGTTGGTTCAACCTTGGCGGAAGCCGTTGGGCCGTCGACACCAACGAGGACGGGGTGATCGATTCGTGGAAGGCGATTTCGGCCGAGGAAGTGTCGGCCGAGGTGGTTTCGGCCATTGGCGCCCACGATGCCGAGCGGTTCGCCCGGTTGGTCATTACGCCGGAAGAACTGAAGTCGCTTGGTTTGGGTCAATCGCGATTGGATGGCATTGCGGAGAAGGTCAAAAAGGCCGTTGGCGAGTTCAAGGCGATGTCGGCCCGACAGAAGACCGTGGCGGGCGATACAACATGGGTGCAATTCAGCGGCGGACGGCCCGGCGTCGTGCCGGCGGGCACGGACGGTTCGAGCAAGGACGTTCGCGTTTATGAAAACGTCGTGGCGATCATCGAGAGCGGCGAGAAGCACGCGCAAGTGCAACTGGGAACATTGATTCAGGTTGGCGACGTGTGGCGGGTGATCGATCTGCCGGACACGGCCGACACCGAGCAAGCCGGCGATGGGTCGTCGGGGTTCTTTTTCCATGCGTCGATGCGACGCAACGAGACGGCCGGTCCCGATGCGGCGGAAGGCACGTCGAAATTGCTGGCCGATTTGGAAACGCTCGATCGCGAGGCAAGCCAGGCCGCCACGCCCGAGGATCAGGCAGAAGTTGCGATGCAGCGGGCCGACTTGTTGGAGAAAATCGCGGCGGCTGCGAAAACGCCGGAGGATCGGGCTATGTGGCTTCGGCAGCTTGCCGACATGATCAGCGCGGCCGTGCAGTCGGGCGAGTGTCCCGACGGCGCGGAACGTCTGAAAGGGCTGTTCGAGAAGTTGCAGAAGAACGAAGCCGACAAGGCACTGGCGGCCTACGTCAAGTTCCGGCAGTTGACGGCGGAGTATGTGCTGTCGATGCAGGCGAAGAATGCCGACTACTCGAAGATTCAGACGGAATGGCTGAAGACGTTGGAGAAGTATATCGAGGACTATCCCGGTTCGGCCGACGCCGCCGAGGCGATGCTTCAGTTGGCGATCAGCCAGGAGTTCATGGGCCAGGAGGACGACGCGAAGAAGTGGTACGCCCGGATTGTGAAGGAATCGCCCGAATCGCCGGCGGCGAAGAAGGCTGCCGGGGCCGAGACGCGGCTGGATTCCGTTGGGAAGAGCATTGTGCTCAACGGCCAGAGTCCGGCGGGCAAGCCCATCGATCTGGCGAACTATCGTGGCAAGGCCGTGTTGATTCAATATTGGGCCACCTGGTCGTCGCCGGCCAAGTCCGACATGGCCACGCTGAAGGAGCTTTCGACGAAATACGGCCGGTCGTTCACCGTGCTTGGCGTGAATCTCGACAACAGCGTGAAGGATCTGAACGCCTATCTGGCCGAGAATCCGTTGCCTTGGCCGCAGATTCACGAGCCGGGTGGATTGGACAGTCGACCGGCGAACGTGTTGGGCATTCTTACGGTGCCCACGATGATTCTGGTCGGTCCGGACGGCAAGGTCGTTGATCGCAACATCGGGATCGCGGATGTGGAAGCCGCGGTGAAGAAGCTGGCCAAGTAGGAAACTGTCCCCTCTCACCTTGGGAGAGGGTTAGGGTGAGGGCTATCTGTCTGGCAAGGTTTCCGACTGCCCTCACCCCCGGCCCCTCTCCCGCAAGCGGGCGAGGGGAGGATTAGCCCACATCGTCGAAGAGGGCGTCGACGAAGGGTTCGGATTCGAACAGGGCGAGGTCTTCGGCTTTTTCGCCGACGCCGATGTATTTGACGGGCAGTCCGACCTGTTTCCGGATGGCGGCGACGACGCCGCCCTTGGCCGTTCCATCGAGTTTGGCCAACACCAAGCCGGTGCATTGAACGGCTTCGGTGAAGTGTTTGGCCTGGCTGATTCCGTTCTGGCCGGTCGTGGCGTCGAGGACAAGGAGGACTTCGTGCGGGGCTTCGGGGATCTGCTTGCCCAGCACGCGATGGATCTTAGTCAACTGCTGCATCAGGGTTTGTTGCGTCTGGAGGCGGCCGGCGGTGTCGACGATGCAGACGTCGGCGTTGGTTTCGACGGCTCGGGCGACGGTGCGATGCGCGACGCTGGCAGGATCGCTGCCCGATGCACCGGTGACGATGTCGGCGCCCAATCGAGTCGCCCAGATGTTCAACTGTTCGACGGCGGCGGCGCGGAACGTGTCGGCGGCGCCGAGAACGACGCTCTTTCCGGAGGCCAGGAACATGCAGGTCAGCTTGGCGATCGAAGTGGTTTTGCCGCATCCGTTGACGCCGGCCACCATGATGACGGTCGGCCCGGTCGGGGCGAATCGGATCGGCTCGGCCGGCTGGGCGAGCAGCGTTTTGAGCTTCTTCTTGATCTCCTCGATGATTTCCTGTTTTTCGACGACTCGGGCGCGGTAGGCGTTATGGATTTCGCCGGCGATTTCGCCCGACACATCGACGCCCATGTCGGTCTTGATCAACATTTCGAACAATTCGTCGCGAAACGATTCGTCGACGAGCCGCCCTTGCGACTTGAACAAGTCGCGGACGTCGGTGTTGAGCAGTTGCGTTGTCTTTTGGAGACCTTGTTTTAGTCGATCGAATAAACCCATGTTGGCGGAGTGGATAGTGGGTAGTGGGCAGTGGGTAGAGGCCAAACAAGACGGACTCTCTTCACTATTCACTACCCACTATCCACTACTCA
>JAEWUR010000438.1 GCA_023397045.1 Planctomycetota bacterium | reverse complement strand
TATCTCGAAAAAACCGGCAAAGGCTACCAACAGCAGGTCGTTCGGTCGAAAGACTTCATTTCCTGGGAATCGAGCCCCTTGAATCCCGTTCTCAAGGCCTCGGACGCCGATCGCGCCATTCACAATCCACAACTGACGCAGGAGCAACGCCAGCGGATCGCCACGGCGGTTGACATCAACAATTCCGACATCGATTTCTGCGAGTTCCAAGGCCGTTTGGTCATCTTCTACTCGTGGGGAAACCAAGAGGGCATCGAGCATCTCGGCGAGGCCGCCTACGAAGGTACGGTGGCTGAATTTCTCCGTGGCTGGTTCCCTGAGAAATAGCCGGCGAATCGCTGCATCCTGCGACCGAATGCGGGTCCTCCGCAATACCACCATCGCTGACATGATAAACACAATTGCGCGAATCGTAATGACCGCCGTATTTGCCGTTGCAGCCATGCAGGCTGGTGCGGTCTCTGCCGGCAACGTCACCGATCTCCGTTGCGAGTATCGTTGCAACCCACTCGGGATCGACGTATCGCAACCCCGGTTGAGTTGGATCATTGTTGCTGACGCACGAGGCCAGCGACAGACAGCCTACGAGGTGTTGGTGGCGTCTTCGCCGGAATTGCTGGCTCAAGACCAGGGCGATCTCTGGCAGTCCGGAAAGATCCATTCGGACGCGAACACGCAGATCGCGTACGCGGGCAAGCCGCTCACCTCTCGCAGCCAATGCTTCTGGAAGGTTCGCGTTTGGGATAAAGACGATCGGCAGTCGGCATGGAGCGATACGGCATTGTGGTCGATGGGGTTGCTGAAGCCGGAGGATTGGCAGGCCGAATGGATACGGGCTGACGACAACCAAACATTCGGCAATGACGGTGCATCGGGTCCGGATGGCGCGGTTTCGCCGTGGATGCGAAAGACATTCGTAATGGAGAGCGTGCCGGAACGGGCTTTGGCTTACGTCAATGCACTGGGGTATTGCGAGCTATATGTCAACGGCCAGAAAGTTGGCGACGACGTGCTCGGCCCGGCGGTTTCGGACTACCGGACGCGATCGTTCTATGTCACGTATGACATCGCCCGGTATCTTCATAAGGGCAAGAACTGCATCGGCCTATGGCTTGGGCGTGGATGGCACGTTGCGGGACGGCCTGGCGTGCAACAACCCGGCCCGATGGTGCGTCTTCAGGCCGAAATCGAGATCGACGGAACGACCGCTCAGGTTGTGACCGACGAGAGTTGGCGGTGGGCGCCTAGCCCCTATGCCACGCTCGGACCGTGGCAATGGGATCAGTATGGCGGCGAGCGTTACGACGCGCGTCTTGACGATCCGGCTTGGAGTACGAACCGCTTCGACGATCGCACGTGGAGATTTGCAGGAACAGCCGTAGCCCCGGATAGCCACGCACAGTCGCAGCCGTGTCCTTTGAATCGCATCGGCGAGCGAATTGCCACCGCCAAATGCGAGTCGCTAGGCGAAGGCATTTATGAAGTTGATTTCGGCACGAACCTGTCGGGCTGGATCCGGATGCGAATGCCGCTTCTTCCGGCGGGGCATCGTGTGGTCATTCATTATGCCGATCGACGCTACCAAACGCTTGATCCGGACGAGTTGCCGTCAGGCGTCGCCCGACACGGTAGTGACGAGGTGTTTGGCGCTGCCGACCGACGAGTTCGCTATCAGACGTTTCACCAGGCGGACGAATTCATCTCCGCAGGGCAACCGGGAGAAGAGTTTTGCTCGAAGTTCAACTATCATGGGTTCCGCTATGCCATTATCGAAGGACTGCCCAGCGAGCCCGACCTTGAAAACGTCGAGGCATTGTTGATCGAGAGCGATTTGGAGCCGGCCGGCTCGTTTTCCTGCTCCGACGGGCGGCTTAACAGGCTCTATCGTTTGAATCTCTGGACGTTGCGATGCCTTAATCTCGGCGGCTATCTGGTCGACTGTCCGCATCGTGAGCGTCAGGGTTACGGCGACGGCCAGGTCTCCGCCGAAACGTGCCTGATGAACTTCTGGACGCCGACGTTCTTCGCAAAATGGCTCGCTGACTGGCGGGATGGGCAGGATCCGAAAACCGGCGAGTTGCCACACGTCGCGCCGCGCGATCAGGGCGGCGGAGGGCCTGGCTGGGGTGGCACGCTGGCGGCGCTGGCATGGCGAACCTATCTCTACTACGGCGATCGCCGCGTTCTGGAAGAGAATTACGATGCCATGCGACGCTACGTCGATTTCCTTGAAAGCCGATGTGCCGACAACATCCTCCGCGCCTATGGCGGTCCGTGGGATTTCATTGGCGATTGGGTTGCGCCGGAACGCGGCATGGACACCGCCAACTGGCCATCCACGCACGACAACGAGGTTTTCAATAACTGTTACCGAGTCTATCTTTGGGAGTTGCTCGAAAAATCCGCCACGGCGCTGGGACGCGAGGACGAGGCCCGTCGCTGCCGTGTCAAACTCGATCAGATACGGCCAATTCTCCACAAGGCCTTTTACGACTCGAATCGACACACCTATGGCGCGGAAGAACAGCCGTATCAGTGTTTTCCATTGTTCGTTGGCATCGTGCCGCCAACCGAGCGCGACGCGGTCCTGCACCAATTAGAGCAGAACATCTTGATCCGCCGCAACGGCCATCTTGACTCGGGCATGCTCGGGACGTATTTCCTAATCCAGTATCTTTCCGCCGCCGGCCGCGATGATTTGTTGTGGACGATCGTGAACCAGCGAACCTATCCGGGCTGGGGGCACATGCTTGACGAAGGCGCCACAACGATGTGGGAACAGTGGAACGGCTACTACTCCCAGATCCACTCGTGCTTCACGTCGGTTGCCGGATGGTTTCACAACGGTCTGGCGGGAATTCAGCCCGATCCCACCGCGCCGGGCTTCAAAAAAATCATCCTCCGCCCAGCCGTTGTCGGTAATCTGACATGGGTCAAGTGCAGCTACCGCTCCATTTACGGTACGATTGTCAGCCATTGGTCTCGCAAGGGCGATAGGTTCACCTTGGACCTGACCATTCCGGCTAACACGACGGCCACCGTCTTTATGCCCGCAGAAGAAGGCGCCGAGGTAACCGAAGGCGACGGCCTAGCCGGCGAAGCCATCGGCGTAACGTTCCTGCGTTGGGAACATCACCGTGCGGTATTCGAGGTTCAATCGGGCAATTATTCGTTTGCGGCGGCGCTACCATCACCATGAGGAGAAACACCATGACTGCCCGCGTTGTTTTGCTGACGTTCTTCTTCATCGCGAACGTTTCGCAGGCCGCCGACCTGGCGCCGCAGAGCATTTTGGGCGACGTACGTCCGACGAAGACGTGGCTTCGTTCCGAGCCGCTCGGCGAAATGCCGAAACACGTCACCGATGCCTATCCGCTCTCCGATCAAGAGAATGAAGCCGGCTGGGAAACGGTTGAAACGCTCTCCGACGAGTTCGAGGGCACGGAATTGGACGCAAACAAATGGACGTTGGGCATCGAAGGTTGGAAAGGACGACAGCCGGGGTTATTCTCCGACAAGAACGTCGCCGTGTCCGACGGCAAGCTGCAATTGACGATGAGGAAGGAAAAGGTGCCGCCGGCCGAGGAGCAATTCGGCTATCACGACTACACGTCGGCGGCGTTGCACAACAAAACGCGTGGATATTACGGCTATTACGAGGTCAAGGCGAAACCGATGAACTCGGGCGGATCGAGTTCGTTTTGGTTCTGCCAAGACGAGTCGCCCGATTGGCGGACCGAAATCGACGTGTTCGAAATCGGGGGAAAGGCCAAAGGTTTCGAGCGGAACTACCACATGACGCTCCACGTTTGGAACACGCCCACGTCGAGCGAACACTGGAGCGTGCCGAACATCTGGCTCGCCCGCCAGCCATTGGCCGACGATTATCACGTCTACGGCATCGATTGGAGTAAGGACGAATTGAAATGGTATTTCGACGGCGTGCATGTCTGCACGGTCGAGAACACCCATTGGCATCAGCCGCTTCGCATGATCTTCGACAGCGAGACGATGGGCGAATGGCTCGGCATGCCCGACGACGCCGATCTGCCCTCGACATTCAACGTCGAGTACGTGCGGGCATGGCGGCGCCCATAGCAGGGCGACCCCGGCTTTTCCTGCAA
>JAEWUR010000399.1 GCA_023397045.1 Planctomycetota bacterium | reverse complement strand
CTGGATACGTATCGGGATGCCAAAACGTTGATCGCCAAGGGAAACGAACTGGCGGATCGTGGCAAGGCGATTCTGGATGCGGCCGAGGCGGATGGCCAGATTATGCTATCCGTTCACCTGCCCAAGGTGTTGAAGTCAGCGGGCAAGACAGAGACGTGCCCGGGTGGCGTCTGTCCGTATCGGCCGACCGAAACGCCGAAGCCGAAGAGTTCTGTCACTACGCGACGTGAGACCGTCTGGCATAGCGAAACGGTCATCGAGCATCGGCCTCGGTTGCTCGGGAGGTTTTGGCGATGACCGATGCCGGAGCGAATGACTCCGTCGGCTTGCTGCTGGCCACCGGGTTGCGACAATCCCGGTGGCTGCGGCAGCGGCCGGGCGATGCTCGGTGGATGATCGCCGAGGCGGTCAATCACCTGAAATGCTCTTGCCGGGACGGTAACGAGGTCGAGCGGATGCGTACCCACTTGGCCGGCTCAGTCCGTGCCCGATACGGCAACCCGCTGGTCGTGTGGTTCCTGCTGAATGTCATGTTGCCGATCGTCGTGAAGTTGGTTGTGGAATGGTGGATTCATCGGAAGGAGCGTTGACGTGGCCGAAGTCTTTGAGGTCTGGTCGCCGTTGATCCAAGGCGGATTTGCTGTCTTCGCCCTGCTGCTTCTGGGCATCAACGTCTGGTTGGTCAAGCAGTTGTTGCGGGTGTTGAAGGACAACAACCGCGTGATCGCCGGCAACAGCCGGGCCATCGAGTCGGTCGCTACGATCGCCACCGACACGCGGATGCTGATGAAGGACATTCGTGACCAGCTTCTGCAGCGGCCGTGCTTAATGCCCGACGACGACCTTTTGGACCAGCGCTGTAACGACCGCATTTTGGAAACGTGGTCGAAGGGGCAAAGGACGGATCGGGTGGAATGAATGCTCTGCTCGGTCCGTGATTCTTTCTGCGAATGGATGCAACGATGAAAACTGAGATGTGGCCAATTGAACGACTCAAAGCGTATGATCAAAATCCGCGGAATAACGACGCAGCGGTCGAGCCGTTGGCTCGGGCGATCAAGGAGTTCGGTTTTCGGCAGCCGATCGTCGTAACGCCCGAAGGCGTGATCATTTGCGGGCATACCCGGTACAAGGCGTCCCTGAAGCTCGGACTAACCGAAGTGCCTGTCCATGTGGCCACGGATTTGACGCCCACACAGATCAAGGCATATCGCATCGCAGACAATCGCCTGGCCGACATCGCCACCTGGAACTATGAAATACTGCCGATTGAATTGGCGGAACTATTCGCCATGGATGTCGACCCCGAGTTGCTCGGGGATGTTAAGAACGAATGGGCGAAAATGCTCGATACGATGGTTCGGGATGGTTTGGCCGATCCCAACGACGTGCCCGAGCCACCCGACGAGGCAGTCACACAACCGGGCGATTTGTGGATCCTGGGCAATCATCGTTTACTCTGCGCCGATAGCGGCAATCCAGAACATGTCGATCGTCTACTGGACGGCAATACGATTCAGCTAGTCAATACCGACCCGCCGTATAATGTTCGCGTTGAGCCGCGGAGCAAGGCGGCAATCGCTGCCGGCAACAGTTCGTTCGCGTCTTACCAACAACACGCAGATGGAAAAAAGCAGGCCGACCACCTTCCGAAGAAACTGCGTGCGAAAGACCGGCCGCTAAAAAACGATTTCGTTTCGGACGAGGAGTTTGATCGATTGTTGCGTGCGTGGTTCGGCAACATTGCCCGCGTGTTGGAGCCGGGACGGTCGTTCTATGTATGGGGTGGATATGCCAATCTGGAGAACTACCCCCCAGCGATGACCGATTGTGATATGTTCTTCAGCCAAGTCGTTTGCTGGCGAAAAATGCATCCAGTTCTCACTCGTAAAGACATGATGGGTTGCTTTGAATTGGCGTTCTATGGTTGGAGGAAAGGCGCGGCACATCAGTTCTTCGGTCCCAACAATGCAACAGATCTTTGGGAAATCAAGAAGATCAATCCCCAACAGATGGAACATTTAACACAGAAGCCTGTCGAATTGGCAACACGGGCGATGCAGTATTCATCGCGACCCGGCGAAAACGTGCTCGATCTGTTCGGCGGCAGTGGCAGCACGCTGATCGGTGCCGAACAGACAGGTCGCAAGGCGTTCTTGATGGAGTTGGATCCACTCTATTGCGATGTTATTGCCGATCGTTTTCAACGATTTTCAGGTACGCCGGCAATCCTGGAGCGCACCGGCACGTCGCCGTTGCCGATGAAACCGCTTGAAGCCAACATGCGCTAAGGAGAGAATGGTGATCTACATTGTTTCGCCCTACAGCCATGAGAATCCTGCCGTCCGGCAAGCCCGGTTTGACGCCGCTTGCCGCATAACGGCCGAACTGATTCGTCAAGGCAAGCCAGTTTTTTCGCCAATCGCCTATGGTCATCCGCTGTGTTACTACGGCCTGCCGCTTTGCTGGGATTTTTGGCAGAGGCACGATCTACGTTTCTTGGAAATGTGCTCGGAGGTCGTTGTCCTCAAACTGCCTGGTTGGACACAGAGTGTTGGCGTGAACGCCGAGATCGCTGCCGCACGAGCAATGGGAAAGCTCGTGACGTTCATGGAGCCGATGGAATCTCGCTCGAGCGCCTCTGTTGCTTGATACTCGCCGCCTAAGAATTGAAGAGGTTAGCAATGCGAGGCGGAACGCTTTTCAGCGGGATCGGAGCACCGGAACAGGCCATGCCCTCGGTGGACTGGCGATGGTCTTCCGAGGTCGATCCATTCGCTAGCGCTGTCCTGGCGGCCCGACAACCGAAGACGAATAACCTTGGTGACGTGACGAAGGTGAATTGGGATGAGATCGCTCGCACCGAACCAGTTGACCTTATGGTCTTCGGAAGCCCCTGCCAATCGTTTTCCCTCGCCGGAAAACGACAAGGAATGGATGACGTACGTGGCAACCTGGCCGTCGTCGCCCTTGGCGTTGTCCAAAAGGTTCGGCCTCGGTGGTTCGTCTTTGAAAACGTCCCCGGCCTGCTCTCGTCGGCAAACGGACAGGACTTCGGCGCCCTCCTCGGGCAGGTGGAAGAATGCGGGTATGGGTGGGCCTACCGTGTCATCAATTCTATGCATTTTGGTCTCGCTCAATGCCGGCGAAGGTTGTTCCTCGTCGGCTATCGTTCCCCTTACGGCAATTCTGGAGACTGGCGACCTGCCGCCGCGGTACTTTTTGACTGCTCGTGCCTGCAGCAACATTCTCCAACAG
>JAEWUR010000247.1 GCA_023397045.1 Planctomycetota bacterium | reverse complement strand
GTGGATAGGGCGTAACCGTTGAAGTCAGTAACGCCGAAGCCAGCATAACCGCCGTTGCAGGTTAGATCGATGCCGCTATTCCGTTGCCGCGAGATCCGCCGGGACAAGCTCCTCCGAGCCCTCTTCGACGCTCGTGTAGACGCGGTTGCGTCCGGCCAACTTCGCGCGATACAGTGCGGCATCGGCCCGGGCGATTAACGCTTCTTGCGTCTCGCCTTCTCGCGCCTCGGTCACGCCGCCGCTGACGGTCACGGCCAACTGTTTTTCCACCTTCGCCCGCAATCGCTCGGAAATCACTCCCGCGCCGGTCAACTCGGTGTGCGGCATCACGATGACGAACTCCTCGCCGCCATACCGAGCGACGATATCGGTCTCGCGGATCGAGTCATCGAACAGATGGGCGAGATCCTGCAACACTCGATCGCCGTGGACGTGCCCCAACTGGTCATTGACCTGTTTGAAATGATCGATGTCGAACAACGCGATGGAGAAGGGGGCCTGATAGCGCGCCATCAGCGCGAATTGCGAGCTCAACGCGTCGTCCAAACCGCGTCGGTTGTTCACGCTCGTCAGCGGATCGGTTCGCACCTCGGTAAACGTCATCAGATTCGAACTCTGCTGACGGATTTCGTCGTAGGCATTGGCGATTTGCGTCGCCAGTTGGAGCGTCGGTTTCAGAATTTCCTCGGCCTCGCGACAGAGGTCCTTCCAGGCGGTTTCCTGCTGCTCCTCGTTCAACTCACAGACGCGGCGCTTGAACCGCGACACGCTGGTGTGGTGCTTGGCGAGGCTCTGCCGAACGGTCCACGCGATTTTTTCCAACTCGGTCGCCACGGCCTGCGCGCGTCGCAAGTCGCGGCGCGACCGCATGACAACGTCGTTCTGAACGTTTCGCCTTTGTCGGCTGACCAGATATCCGATCGTTGCAACCGCCGCCAACGCCACGGGAGCCGGGATTTGAAGATTCCACCAATCCATGTACGATCCACCCATCTAGCGCAGAAGGCTTCAATACGGTCTCTCAACTCCCGAGATCACGCGTCTATCAACGATGTCAATACTGGGAGCGGGAGCCGAAGCCACGCATGCAGAACCACGCCACGACGACCATGGCCGCCAACACCACGGCCCATTCGTTGGTTCCCATGCGATCGATGTAGTG
The DNA here is from genome assembly GCA_023397045.1 of Planctomycetota bacterium. Taxonomy (GTDB): domain Bacteria; phylum Planctomycetota; class Planctomycetia; order Pirellulales; family Thermoguttaceae; genus JAEWUR01. The sequence goes on along the minus strand of JAEWUR010000247.1, from coordinate 2,773 downwards.
CATCGTTTCGCGCCAAAGGTGATCCATGGCGGGTGTCCCTCGATTCGGATTGTGCCTCTGTTCCGCTCACCACAATTCTAGGTCAGGAATTCTCCCTTTCGGTAGAAAAACGGCTGCGTAATCGATTTGATTTATCGCACCCAAACCCCTCTGTGGAAAAAATGATACGCCGTTTTTTATTGAAGTTTTGCCGTCTTTCGCTCGATGTGATTACCGAAACAATGACTTCTCTCGTTAAAATGCGACGTTGAGTTCGAAGCTGCTGTCGACTTAATCGCGGATGGACCAGCCGTCCACCACCGCCGGATCATGTCCGACAAACGGCTTTCCCCTCAATTCGCATCCCCCTCTCATGTCCATCCAGACGTCGCTGACAACGCTCCTGGCGCTTCTCCCCCCTTGGCACAAAGCACAACTGGTCGACCATCTGGCCGACGAAGTTGCAACGAACTGCGGGGAATCCCTTTGGCAACGAATTCGCGCGAGCGTTTGCCGCATGAGCGTCGCCGAAACGCGGGGGTACGCAATCGCCCACGCAGCGGGGATTGCCGAGGCCGAGGTCGATCAGATTTTCGCACGGCGGCGGTATAGTCCTGTCCTCCGTGCCCGAGTGGTGGATTCGGCCGTCGCCCGACTCGTCAACATCGTCATCCACAACACGCTGACGGTCCCGTCGCCGAACACCGCGCGAATGAAGGCCGCGTAGCCTCGCCACGAATCCGCTTCACAGTTGGGGTGCCATGCCCACGCTTGTCGTGGGCATGTTTCCCCGCCTGCCGATTGAAACCGGCGCAATCCGCAGCCTGCGCGGCGTGAAATTCACCGGTTTCCGTTGCCGCAGTTGCATATTATATATTCGCCGCGATCCATTCTTGTTGGCACGGAATCGCAGCAGTAGAATCGAGCTTTTCATCGCATCGAGTGAAGAGCGAGGTCTCACAGCATGGCTCCGAAAAACCTGGTCGTCGCCCAAAGCGGCGGACCAACGCCCGTCATCAACAGCAGTCTGCGCGGCATCATCGAATCGGCGAAACAGTTCAAGGCCATCGGAACGGTCTACGGCGCGCGGCATGGGATCGAAGGCGTGTTGAAGGAAGAGCTGCTCGACCTGTCGGCCCAACCGGCCGATGAAGTGTCGCTGCTGCGTTTCACGCCCGCCGCCGGCTCGATCGGCACCTGCCGTTACAAGCTCAAGTCGCACCAGACCGAAGATTTCCAGCGCGTTATCGACGTCTTTCGCGCGCACGAGATCGGCTATCTGCTCTACATCGGCGGCAACGACTCGATGGACACCGCCAACAAGATCGCGCAAATGGCGCAAAGCCAAGGGCTGGAGCTCGTCGCGGTCGGCGTTCCCAAGACGATCGACAACGACGTCGGCGACAGCGAGTTCAAGCTGATCGACCACACGCCCGGCTACGGCTCGGTTGCTCGCTATTGGATGCACAAGGTCCAGGAGGCCAACGAAGAGAACGGCGGTTCCTGCCCGGCCGATCCGGTGTTGGTCATGCAGGCGATGGGCCGGAAGATCGGTTTCATTCCCGCCGCCGCCCGGCTGGCCGATCCCGATCGCGAGATGCCGCTGCAAATCTACTTGGCTGAGAGTCCCTGCACGCTCCAGCAACTCGCCGACCAGGTGGCCGACCAGCTTCGGCGTCGCGGCCGATGCATGGTTGTGATTAGCGAAGGTTTTGACGTCGGCGACGTCGGCATGGTCAAGGACGCCTTCGGCCACACCTCGTTCGGCGCGAGCAAGTTGACGGTCGCGCAGATCGTCGTCAATTATCTCAACGAAAAAGGTCTGTCCTGCAAGGGCGCCGCCCGGGGTAATGTGCCCGGCACCGACCAGCGCCACTCGATGGTCCATGCGTCGGCGGTCGACCTGGACGAGGCCTATCGGGTCGGCCAGAAGGCCGTCGAACTGGCCGCCGCCGGTCAGAGCGGCTTCATGGCCACGATTCTTCGCGATTCCGGCCCGATTTACACCGTCCGATACGACAAGGTCCCGCTGCCCGAGGTGGCCAACAGCGAGCGGACGTTCCCGAAATCCTGGATCGCGCCGAGCGGCTGCGACGTCACCGACGATTTCGTTCGCTATGCAAAACCGTTGATCGGCAGCGACATGATCACGCTGCCGACGGTCGACGGCCGGCAGCGGATGACTCGATTCGAGCCTCTGTATGCCGAAAAGAAACTTCCACCCTATTCACTTCAAGCTGATAGAAAATAATGTTTGATTTCACACCCAAGCACGACTACCTGATTGGCGTTGACTCGGACGGCTGCGTTTTTGACACGATGGAATTGAAGCACAAGGAATGCTTCATTCCGAACATCGTCAATTACATGGAATTGCAGGGCGTCAGCAAATACGCTCGCGAGGCGGCCGAGTTCGTCAATCTCTACTCGAAGAGCCGAGGGATCAACCGATTTCCCGCGCTGGTCGAAGTGCTCGAATGGCTGCAAAAACGGCCCGAGGTGAAGGCTCGCGGCATCAACGTGACCGTTCCTCAGTCGCTCCGCGATTGGATCGCTCGCGAGACGAAACTGGGCAATCCGGCGCTGGAAAAGGCCGTCCAAGAAACCGCCGATCCCGACTTGACGCTGATCCTTAAATGGTCGGTGGCGGTCAATCAGGCGATCACCGACATGGTGCGCGGCGTGCCGCCGTTCCCGTTCGTGCGCGAGAGCTTCGAGAAGCTCCAGCAACACGCTGACGTGCTGGTCGTCTCGGCCACACCCAACGAAGCGCTGCAGCGCGAATGGGAGGAGC
>JAEWUR010000153.1 GCA_023397045.1 Planctomycetota bacterium | reverse complement strand
GGTGTGGGAGACCGGCAATCGCGAGTTGATACGCCGCGAAGTCCTCCGTAAACTCAATGCCGCGCGGGGCGGCGGGATGATTTTCCAGTCGGACCATTCGGTGTCGAGTTCCGTCTCGGGCCAGACGTATGACGACATCGTCAAGCTGGTGCGCGAGTACGGCCGATATCCGCTGCAACTCGGCGAGTTCGAGGAAGCCTTATGACGCCGGTACCGCCCAACCCATTGCTTGGCGTGACGTTCCACTCGGCCGGCGCGATGCTGGCGGCCAACTGCTACGCGCCGCAGAAGTTCATCCGGCGTTGGTCGTGGGAGATTTTTTGGATGGTCCAGGCGGCCTGGTGTTGGCTGCTTTGGCCGATCATCGGTGCGGCGCTGACGATTCCTCACCTATTGCAGGTCGTTAGTGAAGCCCCGAAACTGCCGATGTTGTATTGCTGCCTGATGGGCATAGCCTATGGCGTCGGCGGCACCGCGTTCAATCTGTCGATCCGCTACATCGGGTTCGCATTGACCTATGCGATTGCCGTCGGGCTGTCGAGCATCCTCGGCACGTTGACTGCGCCGATTCTCCAGGGTCGGCTCGGTGCGATTCTCGTCAAACCGGGCGGCGGATGCGCCCTGATGGGCGTCGCGCTGGGTGCGTTGGGCATCGCGCTTTGCGGCGCTGCCGGTCGATTCAAGGAACTTGATCTCCGCGACGAAAAAAGCGAACTAGGCGACTTCTCCTGGACCAAGGGACTGTTTCTGTCGTTGCTGGCCGGCGTGCTTTCGGCCGTCTACGGCATCGCGATCAACGACGTTGCGCGGCCGATCATCGACGTTGCCGAACAGATGGGCGCGAATCACTGGAAAGGCAACGTGGCCTATCTGTTTGTCAATCCCGGGGCTTTCTTGACGGCGCTGGCCTATAGCCTCTACCTCGCCCGAAAGAACCGGTCGCTCGGCCAACTTGCGGGCCTTGATGGCGGTGGTCGCGGCGGAAGATTGGCGTGGAACTACTTGCTGGCGATACTGACCGGCACGCTTTGGTATGGACAGTTCTTTTTCTATAACCTGGGCCACGTTCGGATGGGCTCGTACGAGTTTACCAGTTGGGCCATCCATATGATTATGCTCGTTCTTTTCAGCAACGTTCTGGGCATTCTTTTCCGCGAATGGAAAGGCTGCCGACCTCGCACTCTGGGCACGATCGCGGTAGCATTGCTGGTGCTCGTTTTGGCTATCCTGTTGCTGACCTACGGCAACTATCTCGGCGACCAACAATCGATCGTGGTGGAGAACCTCGAATGAAACGTTATAGCTCGGTCATACGACTGCAACCCGACAAGATCGAGGAATATAAACGGCTTCATGCCGCGGCCTGGCCGGACGTGCTCGCGATGATCCGCGCCTGCAACATCCGCAACTACTCGATCTACCTGCGCCGTCTCGACGATGGGCAACACTACCTATTCAGCTATTTCGAGTACCACGGCGACGATTTCGACGCCGACATGGCCAAGATGGCGGCCGATCCGACGACGCAGAAATGGTGGGACTGCTGCAAACCCTGCCACATACCGCTGTCCGACCGGAACGAAGGCGAATGGTGGGCGTCGATGGAAGAAGTGTTTCATTACGATTGATTTTTGACGGCTTTTCGCTGCTAACGCTGTGTGGGAATGTTAAAAATGCTGGCATCGGCCGATGGAAAAGCTGGAAAAACGTTCGTTCAGCCGACGGAATGCTTTTCACAAAAGGCGATTTGTGGGAAAATGGCGTTCGAGGTCGACCTCAAAACCACGTCTTTGCTCCTTGTTGGGAGATAGGCGTGGCGTTTCTCTTCACGCTCTTCACCTGCAAAGGAGTCTCGCAATGGAAGTTCGCATTCTGCGATGCGCGTTTGTTGTCGTGATCGTTGGGGCGGCGGTGTCTTGTCTCCAGGCGCAATCACCGCCGCCACGCTCGCCAGACGAGGCCCACCTTGGACTTCCAATCAGTGGAACGCAAGTCACGGTCATCGTACCGCGTTCGAGAGACTGCGTTCTTGCCTATAGCAATATGACGGGCCAGTGGTCCAAACAGCCGATCGAACCACCGACAAAACCCTTCTTTCCGGTGGTTGGCGATGACGTTGCCGCATTTCAGATCGGCAACATTGTCTTTGCCTTCAGTGCCGAATGTGGTCGCTGGGCGTCGGTTTTGTTGCCGACCAACGCAAGCGAATCGTTTAGTGTAGGGTCCAATTTCGTCAACGTCATGACGAAAGACACGTATTACATCTTCTGTCCGAAAACCGGCACGTGGTCGTCTGTCAATTTGGACACCGGCGCGATCACGCCACAGGAAGAAAGCCACGACAAGTAACGGTTCTCGGCAAGCGTCGAGCGGTCGGTCGAGATCGTTCCTCGGGAAATCGTCCCCGAAGACGGGGAAATCCACAAAAAAAGCCCACGGCCGAGAGACCGTGAGCTTTTACAGGGCGATGATTTCTGAGGGGACGCCGTTTAACGCTTCGAGAACTGCGTACCACGACGTGCGCCGCGGAGGCCGTACTTCTTGCGTTCTTTCATGCGGCCGTCGCGGGTCAACAGGCCGGAATCGCGGAGACCGTCGGCCAACTGGTCGTCCGACTTCTTCAACGCGCGGGCGATGCCGAGCTTGCAGGCGTCGGCCTGGCCGGTGGTTCCGCCGCCGTCAACGCGAATGATCACGTCGAGCTGATCGCGTCGTCCGGTCTGGACCAACGGGGCCAGCACCGCGTTGCGCTGCCGAATCGTATTGAAGTACTTGTCGAGATCGCGGTCGTTGATGCGGATCTTGCCGTCGCCCGGGCGGATGCGAACGCGAGCGACCGAGGATTTACGACGACCGGTGCCGAGAATGTCGTTGCTTGCAACTGCTGCCATTGCAGGATTCGTCCTTAGATTCCTAGTTTATTTCGTCGAGTTGAGGCGACACGCGGCCGCCGTGGCGATTACTTGTCTCCGATTTCGGCCTTTTCGGGCAACTGCGCTTGGTGCGGATGCTCGCTGCCGGCGTAGATCTTGAGCTTATCGAGCGTCTTGAACGCCAATTTGTTTTTGGGCAACATGCGGCGAACGGCCTCGCGAAGGATCAGTTCGGGGCGGCGCTCGAGCCGTTTGCCGGCGACTTCACGGCGCTGGCGAGTGTAGCCGGTGTACCAGGCATACTGCTTCTGTTGCCATTTTTTGCCGGTGAACACCACCTTTTCGGCGTTGACCACAACGACGTAATCGCCGTTGTCGACGTGCGGGGTGTAGGTGGCGCGATTCTTGCCCATCAGAATCATGGCGATATCGCTCGCCAGACGTCCGACGATCTTCTCGCTGGCATCGACCAGCCACCATTTTTGTTCGACCTCGTCGGGCCGAGCCATATATGTCTTTGTCTGTTGCATTTCTACTCTCACGCGACTGCCGCGGCAAGGGAAACTCGTAATGTAACCATTTATCGGACGGCTGACAAGGCGTCTGGGCAAGAAATTGGGTATTGTCGGGTTCGGCCCTTTTTTTCGTGGCAAAGGTTCGTCTTTTGGGCGTAAATGCTTGCCAGATCGACAGCAACGCCCAGGACGGTCCAAAATATAATATAATCGGAATCCGTCCACAAGAGGGGGGTATTTACGGCATTTATCCCATATATTAGCATGGTTTCTTTCCATTCCCATTCGTTGTAGGCTGGCATTACCATGATTGTTGCAGTTCCCCGTGAGACCCATCCTGGCGAACGTCGCGTGGCCCTGGTCCCGGCTTCGGCCCCCCTGTTGGCGAAGGCGGGGATGGAGGTCCTGATCGAGGCCGGCGCGGGATTGGCCGCCGGCTATACGGACCAGCAATACATCGACAAGGGGGCCAAAATGGCCCCGTCGCGCAAGGACGTCTTTGCCGCCGACATCATCCTCCAAGTTCGAGCGGCTGGTGCGAACCCCGAATCGGGCCGCGACGACCTCGGACTGTATCGGAAGGGGCAGATCGTCATCGGCATGTGCGATCCGCTCGGGTCTCCGGCGTTGGCCGCCGAAATGGCCGGGAAAGGCGTGTCGCTGTTTGCGTTGGAACTGTTGCCGCGCATCACGCGAGCGCAGAGCATGGACGTGCTTTCGTCGATGGCGACGGTGGCGGGCTATCGGGCTGTCCTGCTGGCCGCCGAGGCGCTGCCGCGAATGTTTCCGATGATGATGACGGCCGCCGGAACGATCTCGGCCGCCAAGGTGTTCATCATCGGCGCGGGAGTCGCCGGATTGCAGGCCATCGCGACCGCCCGACGCTTGGGCGCGATCGTCTCGTCCTACGATGTTCGGCCGGCGGTAAAAGAGCAAGTCAATAGCCTCGGAGCGAAGTTCGTCGAGATGGAATTGGAGACGGGCAATGCCGAGACGAAGGGCGGTTATGCCCAGCAGATGGGCGAAGAGTTCTATCGCAAGCAGCGCGAATTGATGGCCCGGGTGGTCGCCGAAAATGACGTTGTCATTACCACGGCGGCCATCCCCGGCAAGAAGTCGCCGGTCTTGGTGACGGCCGACATGGTCAAGAGCATGGCGCCGGGGTCGGTCATCATCGATATGGCGGCCGAGCGCGGCGGAAACTGCGAGCTGACCAAGGCCGATCAACGCGTCGTCGAGCATGGCGTGACGATCATGGGTCCGACCAATTTGCCGTCCGAGGCGCCGTATCACGCCAGCCAGATGTATGCGAAGAACATGACGAACTTCCTGACCTTGCTGGTCAAGAAGGGCGAGGTCGCCCTCGACCTGGAAGACGAAGTTCTGCGTGAAACCCTGGTGGCTCGGGACGGCGCGATCGCGAACGAGCGCATCCGTGGGCTGTTGTCGGAGAAACAATAAACCATAACGTGAGTGATGGGTGGCACGTCCCTGAGCGAAGCGAAGGGCGTGTTGCCCGGGTGATCATCACGCCCTTCGTCCCTCAGGGCGTGCCACCCTTGTCGAAATCTAAGGAACAAAGTCATGGAACAAGTGCCGCTGATCGTCAACGTCACGATTTTCGTGCTGGCGTGCTTCGTCGGGTACGAAATCATCACTAAAATTCCGCCTCTGCTGCACACGCCGCTGATGTCGGGCTCGAACGCGATCTCGGGCATCACGCTCGTCGGATCGCTGGTGGCGGCCGGCAGCGGGTTCGCCGCGCTGTTTTCGCTCGACGCTTTGATCTCCGTCTTGGGGTTTCTGGCCGTCGTGTTCGCCACGATCAACGTCGTCGGCGGGTTCGTCGTGACCGACCGCATGTTGGGGATGTTCAAGAGGAAGGACTAATCCGTGCAAAGCATTGCCAATATCAATCCGTCGTATCTGTACCTCGCCTACCTGGTGGCGGCGGTGTTTTTCATTTTCGGACTCAAGGGACTTTGCCATCCCAAGACCGCGGTGCGCGGCAACATCACCGGCGCGCTCGGCATGTTGATTGCCGTGTTGGCGACGGTGCCGTTCATGCTGAAAGAGGGTGAGGGCCAGAATCCCTTCTCCACGATCGGCTTGGTGGTCGCCGCCGTTGCGATCGGCACGGTCATCGGGGCGCTGCTGGCGGTGAAGGTTCGCATGACCGCCATGCCGCAAATGGTCGCCCTACTGAACGGTTTCGGCGGAGCCGCATCGTTGTTGGTCGCCGGGGCTGAACAACTGCACTGGAAACTCGCGGGCGAGTCGATCTCGACCGACGTGGCCATTGCGACGGTCGCCTCGGGCGTGATCGGGTCGGTCACGTTCTGGGGCAGCTTGATGGCCTTCGCCAAGCTCGAAGAGTTCAAGTTATTCAGAAAGCCGTACTATTATGCCGGATTGCAGCCGATCAACGCCCTGCTTGGCGCCGCGGCGTTGGCGCTGTGCATCTATGGCGTGATGAACCCGACGTCCGTCGCCGCTTATTGGGGCGTCGTGCTGCTGGCTTCGGTCCTCGGCATCACGCTGGTCAATCCGATCGGCGGGGCCGACATGCCTGTGGTCATCGCGATGTTGAACTCGTATTCCGGTCTGGCCGCCTCGGCCACTGGTTTCGTGATTGGTAACTCCGTGTTGATCATTGTCGGTGCATTGGTCGGTGCGTCGGGCATCATCTTGTCGCAGATCATGTGCAAGGCGATGAACCGTTCGCTGCCGCACGTGCTGTTCGGCATCTTCGGACCCGGCGAAGAAACCGCCTCGGCCGACGACGTCTACGGCGGGAAGGTCAAGTCAACCACGGCCGAAGAGATCGCGATGCTGTTCGACGGCGTCCATCGCGTGGTGATTGTGCCGGGCTACGGCATGGCGGTCGCCCAGGCGCAGCATGCCACGAGCGAAATGGCCGAGTTGCTCACCTCGCGCGGCGTCGACATCGAGTTCGCAATTCACCCGGTCGCGGGACGTATGCCCGGTCACATGAACGTGTTGCTGGCCGAAGCCGACGTGCCCTACGACAAGTTGAAGGAAATGGACGAGGTCAATCCGACGTTCGCCCAGACCGACGTCGCGATTGTGATCGGGGCGAACGACGTCGTGAACCCGGTCGCACGGACCGATCCGAAGAGCCCGATCGCCGGAATGCCGATCTTGGACGTTGACAAGGCCCGAACGGTCATCGTCGTGAAGCGGAGCTTGAGCCCCGGTTTCGCGGGCATTCCCAATCCGCTGTTCGCGGCCGACAACACGCTGATGTACTTCGCCGACGGCAAGAAGGCGATCCTCGACATTTTGACGGCGATGAAAGAGTAGCACGACGGCGATGAAGGGGAACGACCACGTTTCCGCCGATTCGGACAACCCGTTTTCAACGCACCGAATACGGCCCGGCGCTGTCGATTTCCTCTTTCCGCCCGACAAGAGCGCCGAGGCGCTGGTCGAACGATTCCGGGAGCTTGGCCGATGCGCGGAGATCGTCGGGCCGCACGGTTCCGGCAAGTCGACGTTGCTGGCCAGCTTGATTCCGGCGTTCGACCGGGCCGGCCTTCCGGTGGTGCTTCTCACCTTGCACGACCGGCAGCGCCGCCTGCCGCCGAGACTTCTTCGCGATGCGCGTCTTCGTTCGCCGGCCGTTCTGGTGATCGACGGCTATGAGCAGTTGAACCGCTGGAATCGTTGGCGAGTGACGCGGTTTTGTCGACGGAATGGACTGGGTTTTTTGGTGACCGCCCATGAGTCGGTCGGGTTACCTTCCCTCTTCAACACGTCGGTTTCGGCGGAATTGGCCCAACGGGTCGTTGAGGCGTTGCTTGGCGGCAACGTCTCGGTGTTGACGGGGCAAGAAGTGTCGGATTGCCTTGCGCGGCACAGGGGGGATTTGCGGGAAACTCTTTTCGAGCTTTACGACATTTTCGAACGGAAGACCGGCCCGTGATTCCGTGATTCGTCATGTCACCCCGACTATTGGCATGCCGCTACAGTTTGGCAAAATGACCCCTGTTTTGGAAGGGCAAAATTGGTAGTCGGAGAGGAGAGCGAATCATGTCGTGGCAACGAACCTCCTTCGTCTTTCTTCCCACAACCTCTTTCTGCGCTGTTGTTTTGCGATGCCATCATTTTGGGATAGCGCGCACCATTTCATCGTTTTTGGTGAGGGATTTTCGTCTCCTTCGATTTTGCAGTCAAGAGTCGCTGGCCCAGGACGGCGTTATTGAACCCCGCGGATCAACGCAGATGGCGTTTTGCCGTTTCGAGAAGACGATGAATGTGGCGATCTTCGTCGCGGCTGAGCGGCGGGGACGCATGACTATGTGAAATGCGGTCGCGTTCCGCCTCAATGCGAGCAGCCATATCGCGCTGTCCAGCCGCGTTCCATGCTTCCCAATAACTCCGATCGAGCAACTGTGGGAACCACAACTCCTTGCGGAAATGATCTCGCGTGTGCTCTAGCCCGAGAAAACTCCCGGCCCGGATGCCCTCTTCAATCACATCGAGCCCAAGACGATCGTCGCTGATCTCGACGCCTTGCATCAAGCGCTCAACGTAGGTGATGATCTCGTGCTGGAGAACGAGCATGTTGAGCGACGCACCTTGATCGGCGCCACAGATGCCGAGGTGTCCAAAGATATCGGCGCCGGCCATCGCGCCGCAGGCCAGCGTGATGCCCGATTCGAGCCCCGCTTGGGCATCGGGCAATTTGCTGTCGGTGAGGCCCACATTGATGTAGACGGGCAAGCCATAAAAATGGGCCATTTCCGTCAGCCCTACGCCCATCAATGCCTGTTCCGGACCACCGAAGATGACTTGCGTGGTGCGCATGTCGAAGGCATGGGCTACGCCGCCGTAACAGACAGGAGTGCCAGGACCGATGAGTTGCACGATGCACAAACCAGCCAAGATCTCTGCGTTTTCCTGGGCGATCGTGCCGGCAAGCGTCGCCACGGCGGTCGCGCCCACCTGGGCCATCGGGCCGATTGGCACGGGCAGCCTGAACCGGCACGTCTCGAACAGCAGATCGACGCCGCGATGTGGAAATCGCAACGGGCTGATCGGCTCGAGAAACGGATATGCCAAGGGATATTGTGTTGCCTCGGCCTCGCTGCCCGAGATGATGGTGAATAGTTCCATTATAAATCGTGCGGATTCGCGATCGTGGAACCAAAACGTTACGGGCTTGGTCGTATTTTTGAATAACTCGGCGGCAACCACGACCGCGCGGCTTTCCACCGGCAATTCGTGCGGGTCGGCCATCGCGCCGACAATGTTGATCTTCGGCAAGGCATCGGCCAATCGCGTTGCCGCGCGAACGTCGTCAAGGGTGGGATAGCGTCGGGAATTGCCGTCAATCCACAATGCCTGACCGGCGCTGCTGTTGTAGTTGCGTTTACCGAAACCGAACTCGGCCTTTTTCGACCGATCGCGTCCATAGATGGTGAACCTCTTCTCGGCGATCACCAGGCAGTCTTGCACGACGCGTTCGGGGATCCGAACTCGCTGGGCAGCGAAGTCTACTTGCGCCCCGACCTCGGCGAACAGCCGCAAAACATCTTCGTGGGGGAGATGCACGCCGATCTTTTCGAGAATGTGAATCGATGCTTCATGTAAACGTTGAAGATGGGTTTGATCGAACAGGGTGATTCTCACGACGGCAGTGCTCCTTGCTTCAACCACAGATCGATGGGCCGCTGAACGTTCTTGGGACGAAACGGCAATGCAACCTTGCCCCCAATGCCAGCCGACTGGTAAGCAGCATACAGAACCTCTTGGACCACACGGCCATCCTCGCCGGTGGATTGCGGCTCTTCCTTGCCTCGCACGCAGCGTGCAAAATGCCGCATTTCCTGGGGAAAGCCGTAGTTCCAAAGTTCCTCGTAGACCGGCCACGACCAGCCGGTGGTGGTCGGCGCTTTTTCAACCGCATAACCGAAACCGTATTCGCTGTAGGTTGGCAACGCATTGCCCATGTGAAGGTCGGCATACGTGACGCCGCCTTCGCCATAGACTTCGATGCAGTCGTCCATGCCGCCGCGGCGTGCCCAACTGTTTTCGATCATGCCGACGGCATTGCCTTCAAATTCAATAATGCAAACGCTGTTGTCTTCCGACTTGGTCTTATCGCCGTGGACGTAGGTGCCCATCTGGCTGAAAACATTCTTAATGGCCGGACGATTGAGGAACCAATAGCAGAAGGCGATACCATGACAGCCGAGGTCCATCAGCGCGCCGCCGCCCGCACGGTTGTGATCCCAGAACCACGGCGAATGCGGCCCAAAATGTTTTTCACTCTGTTTGACGAGATACACCTTGCCGAGCGCGCCTTCATCGGCCACTTGTTTGGCTTTTACATATTTCGGCGTGAAGAACAACTCTTCGGCATACATCAGCAATACACCGCGCTGCCGGCAGGTGTCGATCATCAGATCCGCTTCTTCGAGCGTCATGCACAGCGGTTTTTCGCAGACGACATGCTTGCCGGCATTGGCAATGTCGACCGTCATCTGGCAGTGCAGGCTGTTCGGGGCCGTGATCGTGACCATCTCGATGTCGGGTTCCTTGAGCATTTCGCGATAATCGTGAAAGACTCGCGAAATGCCGTAGCGCCGGGCTAATTCTTCGGGATGACCGGGCGTGGGCGACGCGATCGCCACGACCTCGGCCTCCTCGGGCATGATCTGAAACGCCGCGGCGTGGATGTCGGCCTCGAATTGCGAGCCGATGATGCCGACTTTGACTTTGCCTTGGTTTTGCATCATTGATTTTCCTGACTTGGTCTCCTGACCCAACATCATGCAACCATTTTCCGAGATATTCAAAAACCATCACTATGCCGGAGGTGAGCGGATTTCCATGTCCCGATGGATGTTCTCGCCGACATGCGAGACGACGGTCAGAATGCTTTGGTCACGCCCGGAATCGCACAGGCATAGCAGCCGTCGGGGCCTGGTTTAACCAGCGTTTCGGCGTCCCAAGCGAGGTTCTTCGGTATCAAATCCACTTGCGAGTTGACGGCATCCTCCCAGGTGACGAGATTGCCCGAATAGGACGCCATGCGGCCGAGAATCCCGCTCGTGGTGCTTTCGGCGCCCGCATCGCATTCATTGTATGGCCGACCTGCCGCAATCGCTGCGAATAGATCGTTCATCTCGATCTGATGGCCATCGGGACAGGGTTTCCATCGTTTTGTTTCTTTTCCCGCGACGGTCATCGAAGCCCCGCCCTTGCATTCGATGTCGATATGCCCTTTGGTTCCGTGAAGATATTCGGAAAACGCATCGTAACAACCGGGTATTTGACGGCAGTAACTGAAGAACTTCACACCGTTGGGGTAAGTGAACTCGATGGCATTGTGGTCGAACACCTCGCCCACGTCCGGTCCGAGGCGGACTTGCCTGCCGCCTAATCCCTGGGCGTCAATCGGATGCGCACCTGCGAACCAATTGCAGGCATCAACGTCATGAATGTGTTGTTCGACAATTTGATCGCCGGAGAGCCATGTGAAGTAGTACCAATTGCGAACCTGATGTTCCATTTCGGTCTGGCCCGGCTGGCGAGGCCGTTTCCAAGAACCTTGCCTGTAAAAGTAGCCCCGCATGAACATCAAATCGCCGATCGCGCCCTCACGCACGAGATCGACAATCTCTTGGTGTTTTGATTCATGTCGCATGTGATGCCCGACGCCGACGATCAGCTTTTTCTTCTTCGCTTCTTCGTTGGCGGCAAGAATTCTTCGAACGCCGGGGCTATCGGTGGCCACGGGCTTCTCCATGAATACATGTTTGCCGGCCTTCACGGCGGCCTCGTAATGCATCGGACGAAAACCCGGCGGCGAACAAAGCAACACCACATCGGCGTCGCTGTCGATTGCATTCTGATAGGCGTCCAACCCGACAAATTGCCGTTCCTTGGGCACATCGACGCGGTCGCCGCATTCTTTTATCAGATTGGCCAGACTATTGTCGAGCGAATCTTGAAAGGCATCCGCCATGGCGACCAGCTTGACATGGTGTTTTGTTCTCATGGCGTTGACCGCTGCCCCGCTGCCGCGTCCGCCGCAGCCGATCAAGGCAATGGTGATTGCATCGTCACCCGCTGCGTGGACCTTGGGGACGATCAAGCCGGCCAAAGCGGAGGCGGCCGCCGCGCGACCGGTGTTTTTCAGAAACTCGCGACGCGAACGCGTGCCAGATAGAAAACGCCCCAATGGATCACTCATGTTCACTCCCAGATTGGC
>JAEWUR010000149.1 GCA_023397045.1 Planctomycetota bacterium | reverse complement strand
CCCAACAGCGGGAGCAGTGCAATTTGGATGCACAACGACGCGCCGCAGATACCCAGGACCAACGCCTTGTGATCCAAACACCATGTGGAGAAACGGCGGTACAACGCGGCGACCTTCGCGCCGCGACCGTCGCGGCCGGCCGCCTCGAATCCCTGCTGCCCCCGAAGCAGATAGTATCCCAGAAGCGGCATGAAGGTCATCGAAACGATCCGGCTGCTGACCAACGATGCGACGACCACGACCGGCAGCGAATAGATGAAATCGCCGACGCGGCCTTTGACCAGCAGCAGCGGCAGGAACGCGACGCAATTCGTCACGGTCGCGTAGAGAATGGCCCGAGCAAGCTTCTGCGGTCCCAGCCATGCCGCAACGTCGCGCGGATGGCCGGCCGCAATCTCGCGGTTGATGGCATCGCCTGCCACGACCGGATCGTCGACCAGCAACCCCAACGCGATAATCATCGCGGCGATCGAAACCTGTTGCAGATCGATGCCCAGGATCTGGCAAATCCCCAGCGTCATCGCGACGGTCAGCGGGATCGAAACCGCGACGAGCAACGCGCTGCGCCACTCCATGAAGACCAACGCGACAAGCACCACGACGATGACGGCCTCGATCAGGTTGCGGTCGAAGTCTTCGATCTTGTGTTGCACCTCGTCCGGCTGGTCGTTCGTTCGTTCGATCTGCAAGTCGTCGGGCAAGATGCCCTTGAGCGAATCCAACGCCGCGTCGACGTCGCGCGCAAAATCGTCGATGTGCGAACCTTTGATCTGGCGCAACGAAAGCGTGATTGCGCGTGAAGTCTGCAATTTCGGGTGTGCCGGAATGGGCGGCTCGTCTCCGGATGCCCAGGAGTAGGACGCCTCGCCGGGCATCTCGGCCTCGGGCGGATGCTCGGCGTCGACCTTGATCGTCGTGAAGTTCAACACCGCCGGCGGATCTTCATAACCGCGAACCACATCGACCATGTCGCGGAGGAGGAGCGTCTGCCCGGCGCGACTGTCGACGACCACTTCGCCGATCTCCCGCTCGTTTTCGAACTCGCCGCTCGGATGCACCACGACCGTCTGGGTGGGCGTCTCGACGCGGCCGCCCGGCAGATTGATGTTGCGCCGCTGCAAACGAGCCGCCAGCATCTGCGGCGATAGATCCAGCCCGCCCAAACGATAGTTGCTGTAGTAGAGATTGATCGTCTCTTGCTGGACGCCGATCTCGTCGATCTTGCCGATCGTCGGGTAGCGTTTGAAGCGATCGCGAATCAGATCGGCGAACTGCCGCAGCTCGCGATAGGTGTACCGGTCGGCGCCTCCAAGCGGATCGAGCAACGACTCGCGGAACTTCTTCTCGAGCGTCGATAGGTCATGGACCAGCACGGGCGGCCAGATGTTGGGATGGGCAAGCCCCGTCCCGACGGTGTCCTTTTGCCAATCGAGCGACTCGCGAACCAACGCGTCGATGTTTTTGCCCGGCGCCAATCGGAAGTCGACGCATCCGATGCCCGGCAACTCGATCAAATGGGCGTTCTCGATCAATTGTTTCTCGCCCATCCGCCGCAGAAAACTCTCGCCGATCGAGCGAACGTAGGCCGGGGCAACCGTGTTCGGATAGACCACCGCGGCCGTCCATCGATCGTTTCGATCGGCCGCGGGAAGCGTCCGTCGAAACTCCTCGACCGCCGCACGGATGCTGTTGGCGCGCTCGTGCAGTTCAAAATCCGATACCTTCGGGCTCGAGATCGTCAACATGATCGCCGCCGTCTCGCCGAAATCCTTGTCGATCTGCGGGCGGACCGGCTTGCCGTGGACGGCCGGAAGATCGTTCATCTGGCTCAGTCGACCTTCGAGGTCCTGCCAGACCGTCTCGGGGTCTTTGACCGAATCGAACAGTTCGACGAAGACGACCGACAGGTTCTGCCGGCTCGACGAATAGACCTTTTCGACCTGGCCGCACTGCCCCACTTGGTTTTCGACCTTGCGGGTGACCTCTTGCTCGACCTTTTCGGCGTCGGCCCCGGGATAGATCGTTACGATCGTGGCCATGCGAATCGGGATGATCGGGTCGTGCCGCTGCGGCATCGCCCGATAGGCCCACCAGCCCCACAGAAGCGTGGCCACCAATGCCGTCCACGCTACCGGCCGTTTATAAACGAAAAATTGCGAAGTTGTCATGGCCAAAACTGCGGTTTCTTCGTGTCGCCTTCCCAAGTCTGACGAACGCGTCGTTGTCTTACGGTCCTTCGAACTCGCTCACGGGATCCGGCGTATCGAGCAGCCGCACGACCTCGCCGTCGGCGATTCGGAAGGCGCCGCCGCTGACGACCTTATCGCCTGCCTTGACCTCGCACGAAGGTCCCTCGACCAACCGGACGCGGTTGTCATACACTCCGTCAAGTTTGACGCGCCGCTTCCGCGCCACGAGCCGACCGTTCTCGTCGACGACGACGTAGACGGTGAATTCGTCCGGCCCGGCTCCTCGCTGAACGGCCGTCATGGGAATCAGAACAACGTCCTCGTGCTTTCCGACTGAGATCGTGGCAAGCATGCCTGGCTTGAGTCCGTTCGGATCGTCGATCGTGACTTCCACCTCAAACGTGCGCGTTGGCAGATTGGCGGCCGGCGAAACCTTGGTCACGTGCCCTTGAAAACACTCGCCCGGAAAAGCGTCGGCGACGACCGAGACTTCCCGTCCCAGATGGAACCGGCCGATTTGCTTGTCCGAAACGCCAAACGCGGCGCGCATGCGCGAAAGGTCCATCACTTCGAGGACCGGTTGCCCTGCCGGAACACGCTCACCGCGTTCGATCATTTTCCGCGAGATGACAGCCCTGGGAATGGGAAGTGCAAGCGAGCAGTGTTTCCAGTCGTCCTCAGCCTGTTGCAATGCGACGCTGACGCCGCTGATCTCGCGCCGCGCGGCGTCCAATTCAGCATCGGCCGCATCGCGTTTCGCCAGGGTGTCGTCATACATCTGTTGCGCAACCGACCCTCGCTCGCGCAACGCCTTGACGCGGTCGAACGTCGCTCGGGCGGCGGTCACCGTCGCCGCCAGCGCTCGCTCTTTCGCCTGCGCGCCCGCCAGCCGATCCTTGGCCGCGGCCACGTTCCGCCGGTAATCCGAATCGTCCAGTTGGGCCAACGGGTTATCGGGGTCGGCCAGGACGACGTCGCCTTCGTGAATGTCGCGGTCCCGACCGTCGGCCTCGCGGACTTGCATGAACCGTTCGACGGTGCCGGGCACCTTGAACGACAGTTCGATCCGCTGAAGCTCGCGCACCGACGCGCTGAATCGCGTTTCCGAATCGATCGGTTCATTCCTCAGGGTTGTTGCGCGGACCGCGGTGGGCAATGGATCGTCGCCGCGATGGCCGCAGCCGGGAATCATCAACCATGCCAAAACGGCCACCGCCGCGCAAAGATCATTTCGCATCACGATCACCCTCTTTCGGCGTCTCCTTGACAATTCCATGCCGAAACACTTCGCATACGGTCGTAAAAATCTCGGCCAACGACACGTTCGACGAAATCAAACTAGGAACCTCGATCAAACCGACCGTCGACGCCCAAAAAACCGTCTTCAGAACTTCGACGTTGATCCCCGCCCTCAGCGATTGCTCCTCGGTGGTCACGGCCAACACCTGATCGAATATCCGATTGATCGCCTCGCGCCGGGCAACGCGAAACTCTTCATAAACGTCCGGATAGATCCGTTGAATCTCCTCGAATCGTGCCAGAAGGTGTTGGTTCGGCAACTGAGCCAACTCGTCGCCCAGCGACTTGAGCCGATCGTCGATCGTTGCGATGCTATCCCAGGCCGGCGCGGTCGAAGCCTTCTCAAAAATGCCTGCGATCCGTTGAAGAACCAGTCGAATCAACCCTTTTTTGTCACGGCAGTATCGATGGACCGTCACCCGGGTGACGCCCGCCTCGAAGGCCACGTCGGTCAGACTCATGTTGCGAACCCCCCGTGCGAGCATGATAGTTATGCCAGCATTGGTGATCCGGTCGGCTGTTTCAGCGACTCGCATGATACAACTATGCCATAAGGTGTAACATATGTCAATCGGGCAGTTAACCCGGTTGAAGGATGACACTGTCCTACTATAGGT
>JAEWUR010000119.1 GCA_023397045.1 Planctomycetota bacterium | reverse complement strand
CCCTATCCACTGCATGATTTCGACGGCAGGTGTGTTGGCACGTCGTCTGTAGTTTTTGGGCGAAGTTACACCCCAACACGTCTTGAACGGGAGCGCGGTCGAACCGAAATCAACAGGTCATGGGTGTGAGCCGCCGCTCGATCTTGGCAAGAAGGGGTCGGGCAACAACCGAATTCCAAGAAAAACTCAGAAATTCCACGAGTTTCCAACCCACGAAATCGCTTGGCGGACCATTCGGACGAATTCCGGCCGGCCAAAATCGTCGGGCGAGCCCAAGGTGGTGTGGAAGGAGCGGCTGCCCCGATTTTCGACCCAGGCCAGGGGGTATTCGCACTCGTTCGCTCGGCCGCGAAGCAGAACCGCGGCGCTGTCGGGCATATTTCCCACTAAAAAACGTCCCACATTCGCCTCGAACGGTCGCACGCCGTCAAGGATCGGATGGCTGGCCGCGTCGTGGGCTGCCTCGATGCGAATTGAAGCGCCGCGCGTGATCTCCCGGGTGCCCGCGATGTAGCGTTGCAGCTTGACGCTATTTCCGAGGAACGGCGAGGTCGAGGCGGGCGACAAGTGCAGCCCTTTTTGAAAGAGGACGACACCGTCGAGGTTGCCGAAATCGACGTCGTTCGCGTCGATCCACGCCCGGGCGATTCGATGGCATTCGATGTCAGCCTGCCACTCGACCGTTCGGCGAAACGATGCCAGCGAGTCCAGGGCGTCGGCGTCGCCGTCATCGGCGATCAATGCGACGCGCAGGACCGCGGTCGGGCCATCGCCGGGCAGTTCGAGATCGTCCGTCGGGAGATAGGAATGCAGACCGGCCCGGCCGCCGGACATCCCGATCGACCGGTGGGCGGAGTGCATGATCAGTTTGCGACGCGCGATGGACATAGACTCCTATTATCCCGCCGCAATTCGGCAATGTCTACGATTTTCGGCAATTGTCGGAGCGATCGTCGGGTATCATCGCCCTTCTGTAACGGTAGGGCAAGATCGTCCGGGGCACGCTACAGAGGGGGGGTATTGGCGTTTACATGGACGGCCGAATTTGCTATCGTCTTGCAAACTTTTTCATCGATCGCCACGTGCATCAATCACCTTGTCAAGGATGACCGTGATTTATGAGTTCTTCGAGCGTATCGGCCGCGAGCCGCAATGCTTCTGTTGCCCTTCGCACCCTACCGCAACGGGTTGTCGCGCCGAGCGACCACGATCTGACCGTCATTATACCCGCCTATAACGAGGAGAAGCGGTTGCCCTGGACGTTGACCCAGCTTGGGGCGACGCTTGATGGTTGGGGTATCGACTATCGCGTTCTCGTGGCCGACGACGGCAGCACCGACTGCACGGCCATGCTGACTCGCGACATGGGACCGCGATTTTCGACGATCAGCCTCGTGCCGCAAGGCGGCAAAGGGCGAGCCGTGCGGACCGCGATGCTTCAGGCGACCGGCCGAGTGATCGCCTTCACCGATGCCGACTTGCCGTTCCAGTTGACGGCCATGAGGCAAGGTTTCGACTGGATCCGCGGCGGCGAGGCCGAGGTGGTTTTTGGCGCACGCGATGTCGAGGGTGCGGAAAACCTCGCCCCGCGGCGCGTCCTGCGCCGGGTTGCCACGTTCGCGTTCCGCGAGATCGTCCGGCGATTGGTTTCGCGCACGATCACCGACACGCAATGCGGGCTGAAACTGTTCAGCCGCCGGGCGGCGCTCGATATTTTCTCGCGAGTCACGATCAACGGCTTCGCGTTTGACGCCGAAGTCGTGCTGCTGACGCATCGTCTCGACCTGGCCTATCGCCGCGTTCCGGTGACGCTGGTCAATGAGTTCTCGTCGACGCTTTCGCTGCGGCGCAATGCGCTGCCGATGCTGCTCGACGTGTTGAAACTGCGACTGCGCGACTGGCGCGGCCAAGGCGTGCCGGCTCCGCATTTCGTTTTCGCCGGAGAAGCCGACCCAGCGGCCGACGACCGGCAGGCCGCCGCGTAGCCTGTTGAAAAAGTCGATTTCCGGGAAAGTTGAGTGCCACTGGCTTGGCCAGTGCCGTGAAGACGTGGGCGAGTTCAGCACTGGCAAAGCCAGTGGCACACTTTTTTTATCAGCCTGCTGGCCAAAAAAATCGGGCGGCGTCGATCTATCCGGCCATGAATGGATGAGACAATCGCATGACGCTCCACGCTTCGCGCCTCATCCTGCATGCCGATGACTTCGGATTGAACGAGGCCGTCACGGTCGGCATCGTGCGGGGATTTCGCGACGGCCTTCTGACGAGCACCTCGGCACTGTCGAATGCCCCGGATATCGGCCGATCGCTCGATCGTTGGAAGGATCTGTTGGCCGAACAGGCCGCCGACGCGATTCCTTCGCGGCTGCAACGAAAAATGCTCGACGATGTCCAGCGGCCGTTCGATCTGGGCGTGCATCTGAATCTGACGCAGGGCCGGCCGCTCACCGGCGAACGATATCCGGCGGAACTACTCGATGTGAATGGTTGTTTTCCCGGCGTCTTCGCACTGTTCTTCCGGCTTCAGCGCGGCGGTCGCCGTTTTCTGCCGGGCGTTGAAACCGAACTGGACCGGCAGGTGCAGACCGTCTGCGACCACGGACTCCGACCGACGCATCTCAATGGGCATCAGTACATCGAGATGATTCCCGGGGTGACGGAAATCGTTTTTCGTTTGGCCGACCGCTATTCGATCAGCGTCATGCGTGCGGCGCGCGAACCATCGCTGGCGCGGAACACCATCTGGCGAGGCCAGATCGTCCGATGGCCGTTGAGTTGCGTCAAACGCGCGTTCGCCGAGCGATTCGTCAAGCAGTTGGACTCGCGAGGAATCCATCACCCCGACGCGTTTTTTGGCACCGCGCATGCCGGCGAGATCGATCTGTCGCTGCTGACACGGTTTCTGGCCAGTGTTGGGCAGCATTGCACGGTCGAAGTCGGATTGCATCCCAGTGAAACGGCCGAAGCGGAATCGGCCGAGGCGCGGACCAACGGCTGGAGCGATCCGCTCGCCGAGCGACGGCCGCGCGAACTGCAAATGCTGACGTCGTCCGATTTGGTCAAGTTCCTCGATCAAACCGGCTGGCGATTGGGGCGATTGGCAAAACCATAGCCATCGAGGCTTGCCGCCGGT
>JAEWUR010000040.1 GCA_023397045.1 Planctomycetota bacterium | reverse complement strand
ACGTCTATCCTTGGGACAAGCAGAAGTATCTGAAGTGCGTCTATCTGACCGATCGCACCGATCACCCTGGCGGCGATATGGTGCTGAAGGGCGACGCCGACAAGACGCACCTGCTCGGCGGGCGAATCCGCGTTTTGCCGCAGCCGAAAGATCCTCGGTTTGGCAAGTATGTGCTGACGCCGCATGAAGTGCGCCGCCTGCTGGCCGAAAAGGGCTGGCATCGCGTCGTGGCGTTCCAAACCCGAAACCCGCTGCACCGCGCCCACGAATATGCCTTGGTCTACGGTCTGGAAACGCTTCTTCGCGCCGGACACAACGCCGGGGCGTGCCTGAACCCGTTGATCGGCGAAACGAAGGGCGACGACGTCGCGGCCGACGTGCGAATGCACACCTACGAGACCCTAATCCAGAACCGCGTGCTGGGCGATGGCGACAGCGATCCGCATCTTTGGGGACCGCGCGGCGATACGGTGCCCGACCGCGTCATCCTGCTGGGTCTCGACATCAAGATGTTCTACGGCGGTCCGAAAGAGGCCGTCATGCACGCCATCTATCGCCAGAACTTCGGCTTCACCGACATCATCATCGGCCGGAAGCACGCCGACGCGCCCTATCATGACGGCACGCCGATCTGGGGCGACTTCGACGCGCAGGAGATCTTCAACAACCTCGGCGGCAACCTCCGGATCCATCCGCTGCTGGTCGGCTTCGCGGCCTACTACGAATCGGTCGGCCGGGTTGACCTGATGGACAACCACAAGGACGAGAAGCCCGTGTTCATCTCGGGCAAGGAAGTCCGCAAGTGCCTCGTGGAAGGCCGCCCGGTCGATCCACGGATCATGCGCGAATCGACGGCCGACATCCTCACCAAGGCGATGGCTCAGAAATAGCGGCCGCCAAACAACAGGTCCCCTCTCCCATTGGGAGAGGGGCAAGGGGTGAGGGCTCCTGCCGCTGACAAAACACGCAATTCGTCATTGAACGGCCGCTCAGAAACGGCGAAGCTGCCGAAAGATCGTCACACCGCGGAAAACGAAGAGAAATGCGTTCTTAGAAATCATTCTCCCTCTTCGTGAACTTCGTGCCCTTCGTGGATCATTTTTTTATTTTTCCCTCTCTGCGACTCCCGCGTTCTCTGCGGTGCGTACTGATTCATG
Organism: Planctomycetota bacterium; assembly: GCA_023397045.1. Lineage (GTDB taxonomy): Bacteria > Planctomycetota > Planctomycetia > Pirellulales > Thermoguttaceae > JAEWUR01. Next base: position 1,650 of record JAEWUR010000040.1, on the reverse strand, counting down.
TCGGACACCTTTTTCTGGCTGGCCGCAGTCGCGGGTTTTTTGGTCGGACTGTCGAAGACAGGCTTGCCCGGCGTGTCGCTGCCGGCCATCCTCTTAATGACCGAGGCGTTTCCTGAAAACGCTCGGCAATCGGTCGGCGCGATCCTGCCGCTGCTGCTGGTCGGCGACGTCTTCGCTGTATCGTGGTACAAGCGTCACGCCGATTGGGGCCGACTCGTTCATATTCTTCCCTATGCAATCCTTGGAGGAGTACCGGCCGCAGTTCTTCTTTGGGCCCTGCCTGGCAACGACCTCCGCCCCGTAATCGGCTGGCTCGTGCTTGGGCTGGTCGCGCTCGAGATCTGCCGTCGCGCATTCGGCTGGGAACACTTTCCGCACCAGTGGTGGTTCGTCGCTTCGATGGGCATCCTGGCCGGCTTCACCACGTTCGTCGCCAACGCCGCGATGCCCGTGATGATCGTCTACATGGCCAGCCAAGACCTCGAAAAAGAGCAGTTCATCGGCACGTACGCCTGGTTCTTCTTCATCCTGAACTCGACCAAGCTGATCCCGTTCTGCTTCCTCGGCATGATCACTCCGGCCATGCTGCCGGCGACCCTCTGGCTCGTCCCGGTCGTGCTGTTGGGCTGTCTGTTCGGCGTCGCCGTCCTCTCGCGCATCTCGCAGCGGTCGTTCGATCTGATCGCCATCGCCCTGGCCGGCCTCGCCGCACTGCGACTGGTTCTGGTCTAATTCACCCTCGCCCCATCCGCCGCGCCTTCTCCAAAATTGCGGGCCGCGCGTCCTCCATCATCTCCCGCACGTCCTCGTAGCGCATCGTCCGCTGCTCGAAGGTTCGTTTCTCGATCGCGCCCAAAAACCTCGCCTTGAACTCCGCCAAGTTCGATCCATAGATATGAAAACTGTCGGCCATGTGGCAGTAGCGGCCTAACGCGACCGGCAAGCCTGAAAGGTCACGGACGCGAGAAGCAATCCTCGATTGCAGATGGGCCAAGGCGAACATGTTCATGAACGCGGCTTTGTAGGCGTCGTTCGAGCGAAAACGCACGTTCATGTTCAACAGCGGCCGGTCGCCCTCGAAAATGATCCGGCACCAGATGCTCTGCAAACATGCCGGGTCGTAACAGGCGTTGTCCTCCCACACTTTCCACGTAATCGCCTGCGCCCGGCGCGTGTAGGGCGTGTCGGCCAACTGCCGGCAAACGTGTTCGATCTGGTCGATCGGCGCGAGCGTGGGCGCTTCGTATCCGAACAGCCGCTGGTGATAGGTGTATTCCCATCGCGTGTCGGACGGGTCGCTCGGATCGCGCACACAATGGTCCTTGATGCCGTCGCACACCTCCATGACGTACTCCTGCAACTCCTCGAAGCCGCCGGGAAAGTCGCGGTGGATCATCGGCTCGGCCGCCGGGTTGTGGATCGTCACGATCATCGTGGCGTCCTTACTCGGCAGGTCGTCGGGCTTGTCGTACTGCGTCTTGACGTCGCAGCCCGATCGATAGAGCGTGACCAACGCATTTTCCCACGCCTGGGCGATCCCTTCGCCCTCGGCCGTCAGCACGGGTATTCCAGCCATCATCGATCCTTTCGCAGGAGTATCGCGTAAGGCCACCATTGTTGGTTTTTCGCTCGGTTTCCGCAAGAGGGCAG
>JAEWUR010000773.1 GCA_023397045.1 Planctomycetota bacterium | reverse complement strand
GCGTCTGCTCGGTCGGGCTCGACATGATCGCCATCCCCGGCGACACGCCCGCCGAGACAATCGCCGCGATCATCGCCGACGAAATGGCGATCGGCGTAATCAACGACAAGACAACCGCCGTCCGATTGGTGCCGGTGCCGGGCGCGAAGGCCGGCGATATCGTCGATTTTGGCGGACTGTTCGGCTCGATGCCGGTCATCGACGTCCGCAACAGCGGGGCGAGCGAACAATTCGTCCATTTCGGCGGTCGGATTCCCGCCCCCATCCAAGCGCTGCGAAACTAATCCCGACGCTTGGCGGGCTGCAGGGCTGAAATTCCGACGGTCTTTGGGTTATGCTCAGCATAACAGGACGTTGGCTGCCAGTGTTAGGCCGAAGCCTCACCCACGGTGGTACCCCCGGTCGACGCTGCGCGGTTCCACGCCCTTGTGCTCCTTTTGACAATCGTCTAAAATAACATACATGCGTTTTTCCGCCGGTAATGCACTGCCGCCGACACGACCCCAGGGATGACGTGACGCCTATGTCGAATCCTCGCACCACCGCGACGCTCGGGACCTTCTATTGCGTGCTTTCCGCACTGGGATACACAACCTACAACATTTGCCTCCGCTTCGTCTCCGACAAACAAGATGCGACATGGGTCAACTGCGTTCAGGCCTCGGTCGGCGCGTCGATCGTGGGCATCTACCTTGCATCGCTTGCCCTGCGAGGCCGTCCCGCCCTGCCGCCGTGGCGCGACGTTTTCGCCATGTTGGCCCTCGGCTTCATCACGCAGTTGGGCGGCATCCTCACGATTTGGGCAATGTCGATCGTCGGCGTCAGCGTCACCGGTACGCTTCAAATGGGCGTCATGTTGGCCGCCAGCGCGATCCTCGGCCTGATCGTACTCGGCGAAAAAGTAACCTACCCCCAGGTGGCCGCCATCATCATGATCACCGCGTCGGTGGTCCTTTTCAGCATTGGCACGCAAGCAGCCACCGAAGCCTCGGCTGCCGAATCGGTCCAAACGGCCGTGACTCCGTTCTGGTCGCTGCTCGGCATCGGCGCCGGCATCCTCGGCGGCATCGCCTTCGCAATCCTGACGGTCGGCATCCGCAAAATGGTCAGCGAAACGACCTCGCCCGCCGCCGCAGTGTTCCTGATCAATTTCGTCGGCGCGGCCGCCTTCGCGCCTTGGTGCATCTATCATGTTGGAATCGACGCAATGATTCACACCCCGCTCGACAGCCTCGGCGCGATGCTGGCGGCTGGTTTCATGAATCTTATCGGTTTTTACATGGTCACCAAGAGTCTGCAAATGATCACGGTCGTCCGCGTCAACGTGATCAACAACGGACTCGTCTCGGTCCTGACCGTCATCGCCGGCATCTCGATGTTTGCGGAACCCTGTAACCGGGAGATTTCCATCGGCATCTTCCTGAGCATCGCCGGCACACTCCTGATAAGCCTGATCGCCCCGCCCGACGACGCCGCGAACGTCGCCGAAGCGGTCGCCAACACTTCCGAAGGTCTTGCCCATGACAATCCAACACATTGACCTCGTCCATTTCTGCCATAGCGACTACGGATTCACCGACCATCCGGCGATTTGCCACGAGCTCCAACAGCGTTACATCGACATTGCCGTCGATGCCGTGCTGCCGACGGTCAACAATCCGGACTGGGGCAAGTTCTGCTGGACGGCCGAGTCCTCACTTGCCGTGCGCAACTGGTGGCGCGCGGCCTCGCCCGATCGGCGCGACGAGTTTCTGAAGGCAGTTCATTCGGGACAGCTCGACATCACCGCGTTGCCGATCAACCAGACGCCGACCTTGAATCGCCGCGAATGGCAGACCGCGATGCATTGGCTGCCCGACGAACTCTGGCAACACGTTCGGCCGCAATCGGCCATCCAGAACGACGTCAACGGCATGCCCCGGGCCGGCGCCATCGCGTTGCTCGACCGCGACGTCCGCCGCATGTTCTTCGGTATCAACTCCGAGAGCGGCGGCCCGCCGCAAAAACGCCCTTCCGCCTTCTGGTGGAAGATGCCCGACGGTCGCCGCATGTTCGTTTGGCTCGGCGACGCCTATCCCGACGGCTATTCCTATTTCGAACCGAACAGTTGGCGACGCGGCCCGGTGCCCGAGGCCCACGACACGCGCTACCGCCCGCCGCGACCAGGCGAGATCCTGTCGACCGACGACGCATCAATGAAGAAGGCCTATCAAAACGTCCTTCAACGGCTCGAACAACTCGAAGCGTCAGGCTATCCGCATGAAACGCTTCTGATTTCCATGACCAACGAGTGGCGCATCGACGGCGATCCGCCGTTCCCTCCGCTGGCCGATTTCGTGGCCGCGTGGCATCGGCTCGGCTTCACGCCGACCTTGCGATTAACCACCGTCTCGGCCGCGCTCAAAAAACTCGAAGAGGAGATTGGCGACCGAATTCCCGAGTTCGAGGGCGAGTGGACCGATTGGTGGGCTAACGGCGTGGCCTCCGGACCGCGCGAGGTCGCCGCTAGCCGTTTTGCCAAGCGATTCCTGGCCGCTGCCGAGTCTGACGTTTGGGGACCGCTGAGTCCCCAGGGCACACAATCGGTCAACGACGTTTACGAACAGTTGTGTCTGTTCGACGAACACACCTGGGGACACATCAACAGTATCGCCATGCCGTGGAACCTCGACACGGTCGCACAGTACAACGAAAAATCACGCCCCGCCTACCAATCGCTCGCCCGATCGAAATGGATCCTGTCACAACGCATTCGCGGCCGTCTCGGCTCGGCCGACGAGGGATTCTACGTGGCGAACACCACAAAACAGCCCTGGAGCGGCTGGGTCACTATGCTGAAAAGCTGCTTGCGGGAAGACTACCGCTCGCTCGACGACCCGACCACGGGCAAAAAAATCCCGATCGAGTGTCGGCGCGGCCTGAAGCCCTACGAGCGTCCCCAGAGTCCCGACGAGTTGACGATCGAAAACACCGCGGCGACGTTTCCCGACAACTGCCCCGACATGGCGGCGCGTTTTTGGATCGAAGGGTTGCAGGGCGGTGAGATTCGCCGGCTGCAATTGAGCAAAGAGACAGCGCCAGCCGTGAAAAAAGACACGGGGCCGGTCACGGAACTCGATCGGCATCAATGGCCCACCTCGGCCATTTGGTCCGGCATGGAACAATCGCTGTTCGCACCCGGCTTCGGCGATTTTCTGTCGGTCGGCATTCGCGGCTTCGCTCCCCGGTGGATCGCTCGCGAGATATTCTTGATTGACGACGACGCGGAACGCGAACGGCGGCGTCGCGAGGTTTTGGAAGAAATCCCAGCCACGGCCCAGGGACCCGCGACCGTCGAAGCCTCCGACCACACGATCACCTACACGCAAGTCCTGCACCATCCTCGCCTGCGTTGGGCCACGCGGCAACTGGAACTCTGGAAACATGAACCGAGGGCTCGTCTCACCATGCGATTTAACAGGATTTCGGACGAAGCTCCCGAGTGGTTCTTCATCGATTGCCCGCTGCCGTGCAACGAGGGGTTGCCGCGAGCCGGCAACGGCGGCATGCCGTTCGTTCCCTACGAAGATCAGCTTCCCGGGTCGTGCCGCGACTACTTCGCCATCGACGGCTGGCTCCACTACGAGACGCCGCTGGGCAACTGGATTTGGGTCAGCCGCGACGCCCCGTTGGTGACGTTCGGCGATCACCAAGCCCTGGCACGCCGGAAAGACCCGCCAAAAAATCCCGGCCGCGTCATGGCCATGATCTTCGACAACCGTTGGTTCACGAATTTCGTGGGCGACAGCCACGGCTCGTTCGAGTTCCAATTCGATCTGGCCTGGAAGCCTGCCGCCGCCGCTCCCATCCCGGCGGAAGAAATCGCCGACGCGATGGTCTCCGAGCCGAAAGTCCTGATCGCGCCTTCCTGGAAGGACGACCCGATCGTCGCTTGCCACCTCTACCGGCCATAAGTTGCAGGAAGTTCTACCGACGACACCATTGCAGGACGAGTTGCGACGAAAGGGAGGCAAATCCTCGCCCCCTCCGCAGCGGCAAATCCCCACTGGACGCCGATATCGCGGTCGTCTACGATAAAAGCGCGGAACCGTCGCGGTCCACCGGGGTTTAATAAAACGGTCCGGTAGGTTGTTCACGGTCTGCCTCCCTTTCGAGACGTCTGAAATGTCGCCCCCCCCAAAAAAAACGGCCTTTACGCTCGTCGAACTCTTGGTCGTCATTACGATCATCGGCGTGTTGCTCGCGCTGTTGCTCCCGGCCGTCCAGGCCTCCCGCGCGTCGGCCCGATCGGCCCAATGCCGCAACAATCTGCACCAGATCGGCATCGCAATCGACATGTACGTCGATTCGCAAGGCATGAACGGCGGTTACCCCATCGCCGCTGAAATGCCCAGGACCGTGAACACGAGCAACAGGCCGAGCCTCGCCGAAGCGATCGGGCCGTTCATCGAAAACAACAAGGGCGTCTTCCGTTGCCCCAGCGACGTTCCCGGCGCGGCGTCGGACGGGCGTAGCGATGGCCTCTCCTATTTTGACGGCGAAGGTCTCAGCTACCTCTATCCCGAAAATCGGGCCGTAAACCCTCTGAACGGCAAAGGCAAGACCCGCGTCGAATACCTGCGCGACCACCACGGCAGAGACCGTCCGTCCGGCGAGGTCTGGATCGTCTGCGATTACGATTACTTCCACGGTCCGAAGGAACAGGAAGGCTCGCGCTGGTTCCTCTACTGCGACGGCCATGTCGCCTCGTACCGACCTTTTTGATCTTCAACCAACAGCACGTAGGGGCCGCCTTGCGGACCATGAAAAAACCGAAAAACCGCGATTAAGCCGTCTATGCCGGCACTTCTCGGAAAGGCATCCGACATGAGCAAGAAAACCATCACCGTCACGGCAACGATCCTTCTCCTGGTGATCGTCGGTTCGGTTTGGGCATTCCGAAGCCGCACGGATCCACAGATCGAAAAGATCAAGCAACTCGGCGCCGAAGCCTTCAAGGAAGACCAGTCGCCCGAACAACGCCGGCAGAGCTTCGAGCTGATCCACCAGGAGATGCAGAAACTCACGCCCGAACAGCGAGAAGTCGTCCATCAACAGGGCCGCCAAGAATTTGAACGCCGCATGGACGAACAGATGGACGCCTACTTTGCCTTGCCGCCCGAAGAACGGGTGGCCTATCTCGACAAGCAGATCGAAGAAGGCGAAAAACGCCGCAAGGAATGGGAATCGCGACGCCAAGCGGCTCGCGGCAATGCTCCCCAAGTCGCCGGCGGCCCGATGCCCAATGCCGGTCAACGGCCGCCCCGCAGCAACAACCCCGGCGATCGCGCGACGCGGCGCAACATGCACCTCGACGATCTAACGCCCGAACAGCGCGCCAAACGTTCGGCCTTCTTCGCCGACATGCAGAAACGCCGCTACGAGCTCGGCCTCCCGCCAAACCCCTTCCACGGCCCGCGACGCTAGGACCTCGTCCCCTCGCCGTGCCAGTGAGGGCAGTATGGAAAAACCGTCCCCTCTCCCGCCGGGAGAGGGTTAGGGTGAGGGCGTCTTTCGCAGCACGTGTTCAGACTGCAAACGCGATAAAAATCAATACGTCGTCGCCGATCGCTCGCTCGACTTTCCGCCGGTCGACTCAAGATAGCAGATCACGTGTTGCGTCATCGCATTCGCGTTCAACTTCAACGCCGTTTGGCTTTCGGTCGTCGCCGGCACATCGATCACGCGCACGGCCTCGGCCCATTGCGATTCGCCCGGCAACAATTCCGTCAAACGATTCGGCGTCTTCTCGAAGAAATCCCGGCTCCAGTAGTTGTCCTTCCGCCCGGGAAACAACGCCAGATACAAGATATCCATCTCGACCAGATCGTTGAAAAAATGCGTTCCCAGCGAGACGTCGGGCACCAGATCCTCGCGCATCGCCACGATCTCGCACAGCACCGAGGCCGTATCGATCTCGGCAAACGACACCGGCACGCCCAACGAAGGCGTCGTTGTTCCCCAACGTCCCGGCCCAAGCAACATCACTTCATGCGGTTTCGATTCCTTCACGTGCAGCAGTCGCCCGATCAACCGGGCGACCGTATACCGATCGCGAATCGGCAACTGTCCATAGACGGACGGCGGAACGTAAACCAAACGATCGATGCGACTCACCCGGCTCTGTCCGATCACCGCGCCGTGGGCTTCGAGGATTCGATCTTCCGGGCGAATCGCCGCCGGTTCCTCGATCACGCCGCCCTCCGACACAACCTGCAACGGCCGGCACTGCACCAGGTTGATTTTATAATGTTCGCCGTCCGAGAAGTTCGCCGTAAACTCGGTGTCGACCGGATGGTCGTAGGCGTCCTGCAACGTCCGAAGCATCTGCCGCATATCGTCGACAAACCGCGTCTGTGAAAGGAGATGATCGAACGTCAGCACCGGCGGCGCACTGCCCGGCAACGCAATTTCTTCCGATCGGCGCGACGAAGCACCGCCGGCCGACGCAAAGACATGCACCGGCAACCGAGGACTCCGTTCGACCACATCGGTGAACTCATCGGCCACCAGTTGGTTGGCCTCCAGATCGATCACGTCGACTTTCCGCTGCGAATACTGCCGGACCTCGTCGAAATCGCTCTCGGGGCGGCGTTCCGGCGCATTGAGCGCCACGATCCGCGTATAATCATCGTCCGAACGATCAACCGCGCGCGTGCCCAGCCCAAAAACCAACCGCATGAC
>JAEWUR010000767.1 GCA_023397045.1 Planctomycetota bacterium | reverse complement strand
GCTCGATACGCCGATCTCGACGAGATGCTGGCCGATCCGCAGTTGGACATGATCGACATCTGCCTGCCGCCGGCATGGCATGCCAAGGTGGCCGTTGCCGCGTCGAAGGCCGGCAAGAACGTCCTGTGCGAGAAGCCGATCGCGATGAACACCTCCGACGCCACGCGGATGGTCCATGCGGCCCAAAAAGCCGGCAAGCTGCTTTCGATCGGCCAAGTGCTGGCCTTCTTTCCCGAGTATCGTTACGCCTACGATGTGATCCAGAGCGGCAAGTACGGCCGTCTGCTCGGCGGGCACTTCAAGCGGATGATCTCCGACCCGGTCTGGCTGAAGGATTTTTACGATCCCGACCGATGCGGCGGCCCGATGCTCGACCTGCACGTCCACGACGCCCATTTCATTCGGCTGATTTTTGGCATGCCGAAGGCGGTTCAGAGTGTCGGCACGATGCGCGGCCAAGTTGTCGAGCGGTTCAGCACGCAGTTCCTTTTCGATCCGGCTCGCATGGTGACCGCCACCTGCGGCGTGATCGATCAGCAGGGCCGGCCGTTCACCCACGCCTTCGAACTCTATCTCGAAAAGGCGACGCTGTTCTTCAACTACGCCGCGTTGGCCAAGGTCGACGACGCCGTGACGCCGCTGACCGTTTTGACGGCCGACGGCAAGGTGACCCGGCCGAAGCTCGGCTCAGGTGATCCGGTCGACGCGTTTGTCGCCGAATTGACCGAGGCGACCCGCGCCGTCCGCAACAACACGCCCTCGCCGCTGTTGGCCGGCGAGTTGGCCCGCGACGCCATCGTCCTCTGCCAGAAGCAGACCGAATCGGTTGCCAAAGGCCGCGCCGTCAAGGTATAGCGCCGAAGGCACATTCGCCCGGTCCCCTCTCCCGCCGGGAGAGGGTTAGGGTGAGGGCTGCGCACGAAAAAAAACAGGCGTTGGTCATGCTTCAGCCTAACCGCGGCGCCACATTCGCGTCACGACCTCGACCCTTAGGGTCGCTCGACAATAGCCCAGTGATTCATCGCCGGGAAATCGGTTGAAGGAGAGAGCTGATGAGTTTGAAAACCACGATGCCCAAGACAAAAAGGGAATCTGGCTGCCTTGCTCTTTTTGCTCTGCCGTTTGCAGTCGCTGGGATAGGGATAGGTTTGTGGCTGGGCAGCGATATCCTTGCGCAACGGAGAATGCGGAACTGGCAGGAAACGTCCGCCAAAATCCTTCGCGCAGAACTGAAGACTAACTGGGACTCCGAGGGCACGACCCATGAGACCTGTAGGGCTGAGTACACGTATCAGTTCGGCGGTCGACAGTATACTGGCAGTCGAGTCAGCATCTGCAACGGAAACGACGAGTCCGGCTCATACCAGTATTACCAGTTGAGCGAGTATCAGAAATCGGGCAACTCGTTCCCCTGCTATGTCAATCCGGACAATCCGGCCGAATCCGTCATCTTCCGCGATTTGCGATGGGACGCGATTGTAGGCAAAGGGCTGGGCGCCTTCATGTTCGGCTCAGCGGGTGGGTGGATGTTGATCGTCGCGCTGCTGGCCTATCGCAAAGCGAGTGGCAGAATCGCGATGGCGGCTCTCCACCCGAACGAACCTTGGTTGTGCAGGCGGCAATGGGCCGACGGAAGAATCACGTCATCGAACGCCGCAACCGCAGTCGGCCTGCTAGCGTTTGCTATTTTCTGGAACGTGATTTCATGGTCCGTCTTATTTCTGGTACTCGATATGCCGCGTAGAGACGGCCCGGTTGTCTTGCTCTCGATCCTGTTTCCCGCCGTCGGGTTGGGGCTGTTGTTCTGGGTGGGCATCCTTTTCCTACGTTGGCACAAATATGGCCGGTCGGTCTTCGAGATGGCGGCGGTGCCGGCAGTTATTGGCGGACAACTTGCCGGCGTGATTCGCACCGCGGCGAAGATCGAGCCGGAAGAGGGCGTCCGTCTGACGCTCAACTGCATTCAGCAAACAACCACGAAAGGCGAAGAATATGACGCTATCTCGGAAAAGACCGTTTGGCGGAGCGAACAGATCGTCGCTTGCAGCATGTCGGAGGACGATCCTGAACGGTCGGCAATTTCCGTACTGTTCGAAATCCCCCGCAGATGCTCTCCGACCGACGAGACCGATGTAAAGAACCAAACGATCTGGCGGCTGAACGTCTCGGCAAAGACACCGGGCCTTGATTATTCGGCAAGCTTCGAGGTGCCCGTATTCAAGCCCCGAGGAGAAGTCAAAGAGGTCGAGACTTGTTAATCTGGACGAAACGGACGGGTGCGTGAAATCCTCGTTTCAGCAGTGAACGGCTATGATCGCCTGTCCCTACGGAACGAAAATGGAGGATTAAGTTCTTTCGCGAAGCGCCCTCGCCCTAACCCTCTCCCGACCAACCTTCGGTCGGTGCCCGGAGAGGGGACTGATTTTTTGGAGCGTTTTCCAAAGGGAGAGGGGACAGGTGGGCTAGGCCCGAAGAAAGATCCGCTTCCGGTAGAGATACCAGACCAACGACCAGATCGCGGCGAGCTCGACCACGGGGTAGAGCAGATCGAACTTCAACGCAGGCAGATCGGGGAACAGCCCGGCAACCGCCGACTTGCTCATCAGTACGACGCACGGATCGACTACGTAGGCGAGTAAGGCGTTCGCCCCGAGGACGACCAGCGGGAATGCCCAGCGACGGTCGCCGCGGACGTCGATCACGAAGTAGAACAGTGCGGTCAACCAGAAGCTGATTCCGCCGGCGCCGAGGACCATCGAACTGGTCCACAGGTGACGGTTCCAGGGCAGCCAGTAGCTCCAAACTAGGCCGGCGGTCAGGCAGGCCGCGCCGATCGCGACGAGCCATGCGATCCGGCGTCGGGCCGAAATCGTCGGCTGGAAGAGATGCCCAGCCATTGCGCCGAGCAACACCGTTGCCGAGAAACCCAGGCTCGTGACGATCCACGTGAACGAATGGTCGGCGCGAAACTCGCCGAGGATCAGATCGTCGACATAGTGCGGCAGGTTCATCCGGCGTTCGAGCATGCCTGCCGAACCGTTGGGAAATGGCACCAGCAGGAGCAGCACGGCGTATCCGAGCAGCAGCGTCGTCAGCAGCGCGATCTGCCCTCGCACGCGCAGATGGAGCAACGCCATCGCGGTTACCAGATAGCCGACGGCGATAGCCTGCAACGCGCTGCTGTAGAGTTCCCAGCCGATGTTGTCGGGCCTTGCCGCGCGAAGCAGCATGCCGAGGATCCAGAGTATGCCCACGCGGCGGGCGATTCGCATGTACTGCGCTCGCAACGGGACATCGAGCCGACCCGGTCTTCCGATCGCCAACGGCATCGACACGCCGACGACGAACAGGAACAACGGCATCACGAGGTCCCAAAAGGCGAATCCTTCCCATCGGGCATGCGTGAACTGCGTTTCGATGGCGTCGAACCACGGCGGCCAGAACAACGCGACCGCGGCCAGCAGGATTTCCCGCCCTCCGATAAGCCAGAGCATCGCGAACCCGCGCAGTGCGTCAATCGAGACCAGCCGTTGTTCGCCGGGGATTGCCAACGACGACGCGCCGGCGACCGGGGTGGCCGACGTGATTGGGAACGCAGGTGCTGGCATTGGCCGAGACATGAGCGCGAATCGTCGATACGAATACGAGGTGGTTCGAGATCGATGATCGGTTTTCTTCTACTGATATTATATGGTGCGCGCATGGTCGGGGCGGTCGTTTCTTCTCTGATTTCGCGAGCGGCGGCCGCCTTGCGCCGTGGGCGGACATTTTTGTCCCCGTGCAATCGCGAGTCGCCGTCAACGCCCACGGCGTTTTCGATCAAGATGCGAAAAACAGCCGCCGCTGGTTGATCTCGCTGACCTGTCCGTTGAGCGTCCAAATGCGTATCGTTCGAATGTGACATTTCGTCTTCCTCCCGAACGTTGTGTCGTGTGACCGAAAGGGACGATCTGGTGGTTGCGATGCCGCAGAGAAGTTCTCGCAAGCACGCCCGGCAGGACTCGAACCTGCAACCAACGGATTAGAAATGCTCCCCCACCCTGCGGGTGCCTTTCGACTATCCTTCGAAACCTTGTTTTTCCGGGCGTTTCTAAAGGCCGATTTGTTCGGTCAAATTGCAGTGGCGTTGCAAAACGTGACACTTACCGTGACACCGGCATTACTGCGTTCTCGGCTTCATCGACGTGCATGACGCAACGGTGACGCTGCCTCAGTAGCGTCACGCCCAGCGTCACCTCTCAAGACGTTGTAAGGCAAGGACTTGCGACTGGGTGACGCTAGTGACGTTACATTCGACAACAGTAGTGTATCAATTTCTTCTTGGGTGGGCAACTGGCTTGCCAATAGGGCCAATGGGTCCTCTCAGCCGCTTGCATGACGGCCATACGCTAACTACTCGGCGACCGCGATCCACATCGGTATCGCCGTCACTTTGCAGCCGTGGCAAGCGAGAGTTGCAGGAGCGTGAATATTCAGTCTAGTGTCACGCTCTGAATACTTCGACAGTTTTTTCGAGATTCCTAAGTCCAGAAAGACTTGGAGTTTGCGATCCGTCTTGTGAAATCCTTGCTCGGCAATGAATAGGCCAGCTCCTTATGGAGCCACGGACACCCCGCGGCAAAGTCATGTTCGACGAGACCGGGATGTCACCGGTAACGATGCAAAGACAAACCCATAAGGAGATTCAACGATGTCTTCAAACAATCAGGCCCGGCTTGGTCCGAACCCCGTCAATCAGCCTACGCCAGAAGTGGCTGATATCGGACAACCGGTAATTGCTGGACAGATCCACCCAACGAATAGTGCGGAAGAGAATGGATCCTCAACTGGGCACATCCTAACTGCCGAGAGTGTCTTCGACATTCTCGCCAAGGCGGAGGTCGAACTGTTCTGTGATCAATACGACCATGCCTTTGCCGCTCTTCCCTGGGGTCGCCCGAGGGAACATTGGGAGTGCGTACCGATCAAGACTAAGAAGTTTCGCCAACGTCTCAATGGGCTAATTCACAGTGCCACCCAGACAAAGGCTTCGGCGGCTTCCCTAAAGCAGATGGTGCAAGAGGTGGAGTTGCGTTGTGAAGACGCGAAACTTGAACTCCACAACCGCGTAGCGATCGCCGAGGATGGTATCCACATCGACCTCGGGGATGATCTTTGGCGGACAATCCTCGTTACACGCGAAGGATATAGTATTGTCCAGGACCGGCATCCCCGCTTCTATCGCT
>JAEWUR010000726.1 GCA_023397045.1 Planctomycetota bacterium | reverse complement strand
TCCTCAGGCCGACGAGCAGCCCGGCAGCGATGGCATTTCCGACGCGTTGAGCCACGCTCAACAACGAGCCAGCCGATGGACCAAGAGGGAATAGCAGGTATTTCTCACCACCGTAGGTTATGCTTCAGCATAACACTTTGGCGGTCCAATTCTTGTTATGCTGAAGCATAACCTACAGACTGTCGGCATTTCAGCCCGTATGGTGAGAAACGCGCTCTAGCGGTCTAAATCGACTGCCGAGATTGGCAATAAAATGTTTTGTGCCAATGCTTTACGTCACGTGGCGGTTGCCCCCCCTTACCAAATACCCAGCGTCCACATCCCGACACGCGCGGCAAAAAATCGGTCGGTCATGACAGGTTTTTGTGGTTCTGGCTTACTCATGGTAGGCAGAAGGTGGATTTTGCGGGCGCGGGCGTATTACCATGAAGGGATACCGCCCCGGGGTTTTGGAAGGCACATTGACGTGGATGAGCGAAATACCGAATTCGTGCGCCTCCTGAAACGGCATGATCGCCGTGTGACGGCCTACGTCCATTCGCTCGTTCCCGACTGGAATGATGCGGAAGATATTCTGCAAGACACCTGGGTCCGCCTTTGGGAACAGTTCGCGGAATATCAACGCGGCGAAGATTTCGGGGCCTGGGCGTGTACGGTCGCCCGCTATCTGGTGTTGGCGTATCGAAAAAAGACGAGCCGCGAAAAGCTCCTCTTCACCTCCGAGGTTATCGACGCCATCGCATCCGAAATCGCCGTTCATCACGACAAGGCCGAGCGGCGGCTTCAGGCAATGGCCGATTGCGTCCAGCAGCTAAGCGACTCGGCGCGGGATCTGCTCCGATTTTGCTATGCCAAGGGGGCGAAGATCAAGGATGTTGCCGTGAGACTCGGCCGTTCGGTCAACAGCACCTACCTGGTATTGTCGCGCCTTCGCCGCGATTTGCATCAATGCATTGAAACCGCGACCACGCCGGAGGGACGAAAATGACGAATCTCCCCGGCCGCCGCGACGCGTTGTTTGACGAGATCCACCGTCTTGTCGTTGCCTATTCCAACGGCGAGTTGACGCCGGACGGTTGTGCCCATTTCAATCGACTGTTGGCCGAGAGCAAGACGGCTCGCCAACTGTATGTCGAATATGTATACGAAAGCCTCGAACTTCCTTTGTTGCTCGACATCGAGGCGGAAAAGGAAGAAATCGCACCGTTCGGGGAGGTGTGTTTGGACGATGTCGACGGCCAAGTTGGCCGATCGAATGTTGCAGGCAGCAACGCGCCGACCCAGAACATCGGCAATGCCGTTCCACCCTTGTTGTTCGACGGCATGCTCTCCTCGCATGGACTGGAGAGTCGCCTTGCCACCTGGCCCGTGGCCTATCTGATTGCGGCGGTTGTCTGCGGAATCGGCGTCCTGATCGGCGCGTTCACGCACGTGTCGAATCCGGTTCACGTTGTTCAAGGCGTGATTGACGAGCGACATCCGAATCCTGAAGTGTCGGACTCGACTTCCCCAAACGCGGCGAAAACCGTCGGCCGGATCACCGGCATGATCGACTGCCGTTGGGCGGAAGCTTCAAGGTCCAAGGTTCAAGGTTCAAGGTTAGGCCAATCCCGAAATCCCGAAATCCCGAAATCCCTTGTTTCTCTCGGCGACACATTCAATCTTGTTTCCGGCCTGCTGGAAATCACTTATGAGACGGGGGCCAAGGTTATCCTCCAGGGACCGGTCAACTACCGCGTCGATGCGGAGAACAGCGGTTTTCTCGCGATCGGCAGACTAACCGGCCAGGTGGACACGACTCGGGCGAAAGGATTTGCGGTCCATACGCCGACGGCGACCGTCATCGACCTCGGCACGGAGTTTGGCGTCGAGGTGAACGACTCGGGCGCGACGTACGCCCGGGTATTTCGCGGCCGCGTCGACGTTAAGCCGGATGGCGAACAATTTGTTTCGGAGGCCGAAACGATCCAATTGACGGAGAACGAATCGGTGTTGGTCGCGTCGGGCAAGAGCAGCCGGAAGACGACGGTACGCCGGGACCCAACCGATTCGGTGGATTTCGTCCGGTTTGGCGATCTTCCGAAGCTGAACGAGCAATCGCGTCTGCGGCCGTTCCGACGATGGCAAGAATACAGCGGGAAGCTTCGGGACGACCCGTCGCTGTTGGCCTACTACGACTTCCAGCAGCGGCAGGGCCGGCCCGACGTCCTGACGAACGTCGCTGCGAAAGACGATCGGTCGCTCGACGGATCGATCGAACAGGCGGTCTGGACGGAGGGACGGATGCCGGGCAAACATGCTTTGTACTTCCAGAGGCCCGACGATTTCGTGCAGATCAACCTGCCGCGGACCGTTGAGGAGATGACCCTGGCCGCCTGGGTGAACGTTGCTTCGCTCCACGACGACACGTTTCAAGGCTATCCGGTGTTCAACGGCTTGCTGATGAGCGACAACTGGAGTGAGCCCGGACAATTGCATTGGCAGTTCGGGCCGGACGGGTGCGCAATTCTGGGGCGGTTCCCTCGCGAAGGGCGCGAAGGAGCCTTGTGGCAATCCTCCGCGGTTTTCGATCATTCCCGATTGCGCCGCTGGACGCACGTCGCCGTCGCTATCGATCAGTCCGACCATGTGAAGTTCTACGTCAATGGCCAATTGACCGACGACGTGGCCGCATCAGGCGGACAGCATACGCCCATCTGCATCGGTTCGGCGCGGATCGGCGTTTGGAATCAAGAACCGCGGACGTTCAACGGCCGGGTCGACGAGCTGGCCATTTGGGGGCGGACGCTCGAACAAGACGAAATACGGCAAATGTGCGAGGCCGGCCGACCGGATGGCGGAGCTGAATAATGAACGCAACCGCCGCGACTTGGCCTTGTGCGAAAACGGAAAGATACGTTTGTTGAAATCGTGAAATCGTTACTCCCGTGGACCAGCCGGGTTCGAGTCCAACGGGCAGTTTTTACCGGTAGGACCCTTTGGAGGTTTGAGTCATGAAACGCAATCGTGTTGTTCTGAGTCTGGTGACGCTTGTGGCAATCGGCATGGCAGTCCCGGCCGCCTTCGGCGACCTCATCGTCAACGGCGGCTTCGAAGATCCCGCTTACGACAGCAGCTATACGACGATTCAGACGGTGAGCACAGGCTGGAGTTTTGTCAACGTCGAAGGCGGTGAGGCCGGCGTGATGTCGAATGCGACTGCCAACACTTGGGCCTCGGCCGGAGAAACCGCTGCCATTGTCGGTCAAACGGCGGTGTTTTACGGCCTTGGAG
>JAEWUR010000694.1 GCA_023397045.1 Planctomycetota bacterium | reverse complement strand
GCTCGATGTCGCCCAACTCGTTCAGCGCGGTGACCATCAGGATCATGATCTGCTTGGTCTTTGGATCGCCCTTCAACGTTTTGCAGACCTCGAACCCGCTGAGCTTCGGCATCATGATGTCCAGCAGGATCAGGTCGGGCTGGAACTCGGCCACCTTGGCCAGCGTGTCGCGACCGTCGACCGCCACGGCGATCTCGCAGTCGAGGCCGTCGAGGTAGGCCTCCAACAGTTCGACATTGGGGACGTTGTCGTCGGCGATCAGAATTTTGCTCTTGCTCATGATGGTCGGCCTTTTGCGCGGTGATTCGTTCCGATGCACCCGGAAGATTATACGCCGATTGCAGGGCATCCTCAAGGTCGGCCGGTCGGGCTGTTTTTCAGGCCCAAAGTGCCCATGCGGTGCCCGCCATCGTCGCGCCGACGATCAGGAACAGCAGGACCACGCCGCCGCAACCGCTGTTCGGCTTGACGCCATGTTTGGCGGCCAGCGATTCGACATAATCCTTGGCTGCTTTCAAGTCGATGCCCTTCCGTTCGCGACAAAGCTTCACGGCCTGGATTTTTTTGCCACCCTGCATGAGCGCGAGGACGTCGGCTTCGAGGCTGCCGGGCGCGGGAGCTTCGACTGCCGGCGATTCCTCCGCACTGCTCGATACCGGGACGCTGGTTTGTAGCGGGGCCTTGCACTTTTCACATCGCACGGCGTCGTCTCGATTGGAATGGTCGCAGAAAGGACATCGTGACATGATGACGGCCCTTGTGGTTGGGGAAAAAGAGATGATCGACCGCACGGGAATCAAGTGTACGCATTTCGCGCCGACCGCGATAGCCCCGGTCGGTTTGGCGGTTGTTAGAGTCGTATGTCAGGTTTTCGAGACGATCATCTGGAACGGTATTGCGTGCCACTGGCTTTGCCAGTGCCGAACTGCGGGTTAATTCAGGCACTGGCAGAGCCAGTGGCACACACAGCGAGGCCGTCCCTCGCTTACGCTTCGGGTTACGATGTTCCGTCCATTCGTAAACTTGAATTGGACAAATCACTAGAGCATGCCCAACTGATCCATCCGAAGCACCAGGCGGCGGACCAGCGGGCCGGCGCTCACTCGGGCTTCGCCGGCGTGTTCAAGCACCACGACAAACGCCATCGTCGGACGGTCGGCCGGAGCGTATCCGGCGAACCAGGCGTGACTGGCCCGATCGATGCCCGTCTCGGCCGTCCCCGTCTTCCCGGCAATCGGAATCGACTCGATATAGACCGTGCCGTGGGCGGTGCCCTGCGGATCGGCGACCACGCGACGCAGTCCCTCGCGAACGGCCGACAGATTTTGTTGCGACATCGGAATCCGTTCGCTCTCCTCTGATCCCTGATCTCTGACCCCTGACCCCTGTTCCCCTTCCTCCGCAACATGCGGCCGCAGCAACCGACCGCCGTTGGCGACCGCGGCCACCATCCGCAGCACCTGGAGCGGCGTCGCGGTCAGCGAGCCTTGCCCGACGGCCATCGATTGCGTGTCGGTCGTCCGCCAAGCGTGGCCTTCGAGCGTCGCGATATTCTCGGGCGAGGGAACGATGCCGGCCGCTTCGCTTGGCAGATCGACGCCCGTCGGCCGCCCGAATCCAAAACGCTTGGACCACTCGACCATCGGCCCGGGGCCCATCCGGCCGGCGAAATGGAAGAAATAGACGTTGCAACTCATCGACAGCGCGTCGGCCAGCGTGACGTCGCCGTGACCGACGCCTTGCTTGACGAAAATCTCGCATCGCTGCCGGTCGGGATCGTGCAGATAGCCTTGGCAGAAGAATGTTTCTTGCGGATCGACGGTCGACGATTCGATCAGGGCGGCGGCCGTCACGACTTTCATCGTCGAACCGGGCGGCAACGCCATGCTGCCTATGCGGTCGAACAGCGGATGTGCGGGATCGTCGAGCAGGGCCGCCACTTCCTCCCGATCGCCGCGCGCGAAGGCATTCGGATCGAACGAGGGCATCGACGCGGCCGCGCGAATCGCTCCGTCGCGAACGTCCATTCCCACGATCGCGCCGCCGGCGAGCATCGGTCCGCCCAAAAGAGTCCGTCGCTCCATCGCGCTGTGCAGAAGCTCTTCGGCCGTGCGCTGCAACTCGGCGTCGACGGTCAATCGCACATCGTCGCCCGCGACCGGCTCTCGCGTAGGATAGGTCGTCAGCAACCGCCCGCTGCGGTCGCGGCTTTCGACGGCCTCGCCGCGCCGTCCGCGAAGTCGGGCTTCATATTCTCGCTCGACGCCCGATCGCCCGACCAAGTCGTCGGGCAGATACTCGGGCGCATCCTCATCGATCGCTTCGTTTCGCGCGGCGATGAACTCATCCTCGTCGATCGCGCCGAGATGCCCAAGCACATGGGCGGCCAGCATCTTGCCGGGATAACTGCGACGGGAAAGCTGCACGATTTTCGCCCCGGGGTATCGCTCGGCGTGCTCGGCGATCTCCGCGACAACCGCCTTCGGCACGTCGTCAGCCACGACATGATACGACAATTCCTCGGCGACGACGATTCGCAGCGCCGGCGGATCGTCCAGCAGCAGGCGACGAATCTGGGCGGCCCAGGAATCGTCCGCGTCATCCTCCGTCGTCGGCCGATGACGATTGACCTTCTCCGCGATGCCTTCAACCCGAGTTTGGATCTGCCGAGTCTCGGCCGACCATTGCGAGGGCGACAGGCCGCACAGTTTGGCCAGCCGCGCGGCCGCCGCGTCACGATCGGCCAATACGGCGGCCCGCGCGGCTGCTGCTTTTTCCGCATTCTTGCGGTCGGCTCGGTTCAATCGCGATCGAGCCTGCGCGCGGAGCCAACCGTCATCCGCCGGCTCCTGAAGCCATCGATAGTGGATCGCGACCGCCTCGACCGTTCGATCGTAGGCAAGCACCGTTCCGTCCCGAGCGAGGATCCGGCCGCGCGCCGCCGGTAGCACGATCTTCTTCTCGATCGGGCGCAACGCCTCGCGACGAAATGCCGCGCCGTAGTTCGCTTCGAGCTGCACCGCCCGACCCGCCACAATCAGCAGTCCGACGACAAACAGCGCGAAAACGATCCACAGCCGTCGCCGCGGATCGACCACGGCGGGCGTTCGATGGTCGCCGGCGTGAAATTGCTGCCAGTCGATAGGCATGGGGTCAGGGACTAGGGGTCAGGGACTAGGGACTCGAGTCCCGAGTCCCTAATCCCGAATCCCGAGCCCCCCTAGCGTCAAGTTCCTAATCCCTAGCCCCTGCATTGATAAAATCAATCAACTGTCGGAGCCGCCCGAAGTCGTGGCGGTTGAAATGAAAGACCAGCCGCGGCAATTCGGTCAAGTGTTTTTCCTCGCGTTCCTCGGGCAATGGCTCGCTGACGACGAAACGCCCGTCAATCAGGATGTCGCCAAAGCGTTCGTGCATCGTTTCGAGCTGCGCGGCGTCGGGCGTCTGCTGCAATCGCAGTACGAGGTTCGTCCGCACGTAACGCATGCTGTGGTAGACGCGGTAGAAGTTCAAAATCTCGTCGACGGCTTCCTCCACCCGGTCGGTGCGGCGATACAGCGACAGGTCTTCCCGGCTGATCATGCCGCGGTCGAGCAGTTGGCGATGGACGAAATCGTCGAACATTTGCCAATAGTCGCCGCCCGGCTCGTCCAGCAGCACCACCGGCATCATGTCGTGCTTGCCGGTTTGCAGCAGCGTGAGCACCTCGAGCCCTTCGTCGAGCGTGCCGAATCCGCCGGGCATCAGGCAGAAGGCGTCGCTCTCTTTGACGAACATCAGCTTCCGCGTGAAGAAATATTTCATGTAGACCAGCTTGCGGTCGCCGGCGATGATGGGATTGGCCGACTGCTCGAACGGCAGCAGGATGTTCAAGCCCATCGAGTGGTCGCGTCCGGCGCCGGCGTGGCCGGCTTCCATAATTCCGTTGGCCGCGCCCGTGATGACAAGCCAATCGTGCGACGCCATCGCGCGGCCGAACTCGAACGCCTGGCGATAGGCCAACTGATCGGGCGCGGTTCGCGCCGAGCCGAACACCGTTACCTTGCGCGTGTAGCGGTACGGTTGGAACACCTTGAACGCATAGCGGAGTTCCAGCAGCGCGCGGCTGAGAATCTTCAGATCGCCGCGGCTCGTGTGGTCTCCGACGAGCTTGTCGGCAATCTCCTTGATCAGTTCAATCAGGTCGGCAACGTGTGTCGGCGGTGTCGGAGGGATGTCGCTCATGGTTTTTTTGTACCATGAAACGGCCAAACGCGAAAGGCGGAAGAAAAAACGCCGAAGGCGGAACGGCAGCTCTCAACCCCGACTCTCCACTCTCAACTCTCCACTCTCAACTCTCAACTCTCGCCTCGCCCCACCCTCATGGTCTCGTATGCTAGCACCGCTTCGTTTTTTTTCTTCGGGTTGTTGGAAATCGACCTTGACGCCGGCCCGAAAATGCCCTATCCTCGCCGCCTCAACGATTAATCCACGTGGATGGGTCTGCACCTGGAGCTTTCGTTCATCGAGAGTTCTGCGGACCGCGAAGCGTTTTCCCGCAAGCAAGGATGCGAGCGGGTCGCTTCGGTTAACCAGATCGAACGCTCGCCGTCATGGCTCGTGCGGTTGCCGGGTCGACGTCGGTCGAGGAGCGTCCAATCGCTCCCGGAACAGTGTCGTGTCCTTTGCCCCCCTGGGACACAGCTTTTCCGGGGGCCTTTTTTTTGCGCGGCAGAAAATGGGTTCATCCGACTAAAGCGTACCTGGACTCATGAAGTGCATAGAGTTTCAGGATAAAGAACTGGTTATCACGGAAGCCGTAGGCTTGGCGTTTCATGGTCTTGATCTTGTTGTTGG
>JAEWUR010000649.1 GCA_023397045.1 Planctomycetota bacterium | reverse complement strand
TCTCGATCCAGTGAAGGCAGGCAAACTCGCCCCATCCCCGGCGGGTAGTTTCGCGATTGTTGCGCCGGCGGTAAAATGCTCTCCTTCTAATGACGTTTGCACGGTCAATGAACCCGGGCCGACCAACGGGAGGCCGGGAATAAGACCAATGCGGTGGACTGGCCGGTTCATTATCCACGCAAAGATCAATAAATGCCGCTCATCGCAGGGAGGAATCCGTGAGCACGCCGCCTTTTGCCCATCTGCATTGTCACAGCCATTACAGCCTTCTCGACGGCGCCGGGACGATCCCCGGGCTGTTGGAGCGAGCGAAGGCGCTTCAGATGACCGCCCTGGCGCTGACGGATCACGGCAATCTGCACGGATCGGTGAAGTTCTATCAGACGGCGAAGAAATTGGGCATCAATCCGGTGCTCGGCCTCGAGGCCTATATCGCGCCCGGCAGCCGATTCCACAAGGAATCGGTCGGGGGTTCAAAAGACACCAACTTCCACATTACGCTCTTGGCGAAAAACAGCGTCGGATTTCGGAATTTGGTCCGGCTGTCGTCGATGGCGTACTTAGAGGGTTTCTACTTCAAGCCGCGCATCGACAAGGAGATCCTGGCTTCGCATCGCGAAGGCTTGATCTGCCTGAGCGGGTGCGTGTCGAGCGAGTTGAACCGCACGATCCTCGCCGGCGGCGAGGCCAACATGGCCAAGGCCGTCGAAATCGCCCAATGGTATCAACAACTTTTCGGCGACGACTACTACATCGAGATGCAGAACAACCATCTCGACGTGCAACGCATTGCGATGGAAGGAGCCATCGATGTCGCAAAACGGGTGGGCGTGCCGTTGGTCGCCACCAGCGACGTCCACTATGTCGCGCGCGACGACTCGGAAGCCCAGGACATTCTGCTGTGCGTCAACACCGGCAAGTTCCGCACCGACACGAATCGGATGCGGATGGAGACGAACGAGTTCTATCTGCGAAGTCCCGACGAGATGTACGCGGCGTTTCCAGGCTATGAAGACGCCTTGAAGCGAACGCAAGAGATCGCCGACAGCGTCGATATCGAATTGGAGCTTGGCGAGCGGCATTTCCCGGTCTACACGCTGCCCGAAAACAAGACGGCCGAGCAAATGCTCTACGATCTCTGCATCGAGGGCTTGAAAGATCGTTATGCCGATCGGCCCGACCGATACGCCGACGGCAAGTTTTCCGACGAGGTGGTCGCCCGGCTCGAGCGCGAGCTTGGCGTGATCAACAAGCTCGGCTTCGCCAATTACTTCCTGATCGTCTGGGATTTTGTGCGTTTCGCCCGGGAAAAAGGCATTCAGGCGACGGCTCGTGGATCGGGCGTCGGTGCGTTGGTTTCCTATGCGATGCGATTGAGCCACGTCTGTCCGTTGGAGTACGATTTGCTCTTCGAGCGGTTTCTCGACGAAAGCCGTCTCGAGGCGCCCGATATCGACATCGACTTCTGCCAACAGCGCCGCGGCGAGGTGATCCAGTATGTGAAAGAGAAGTACGGCATGGCGAACGTCGCCCAAATCGGCACGTTCGGTACGCTGGCAGCCCGGGCGGCGATCCGCGACTGCGGCCGCGCATTGGGACTGCCCATCCCGCGAGTCGATTCGGTCGTTGCCCTAGTGCCCGAAGAACTGAAAATCAAGCTGAAGGACGCCATCGAGAAGAGCGACGACCTGAAAAAGTCGTATGAGACGGACCACGAAGTCCGAAAACTGCTCGATCTGGCGCGTGGAATCGAGGGTCTTGCTCGAAACGTCGGCACGCACGCCGCGGCCGTCGTGATCGCCGACCGGCCGTTGACCGACTACGTGCCGCTTCAACACGTCCAGGACAAAAAAGAAGTCATCACCCAATGGGACATGGGCGACGTCGAGCGCGCCGGCCTGTTGAAAATGGACTTTCTGGGCCTCCGCAACCTGACGATCCTGTCGAAAGTCATCGAGCTGATCGAGCAGACGACCGGCCAAAAAATCGATCCCTATGGATTCCCTCGCGACGACCAGGAAACGTTCGCCCTGCTGTGTCGCGGGGAGACGAAGGGCGTTTTTCAGTTGGAAAGCGGCGGCATTCGCGACCTATTGCAGCGAATGAAGCCCGACCACTTCCGCGACATCATCGCCACGAACGCCTTGTATCGACCCGGTCCGCTCGAAGGCGGCATGGTCGACGACTACATCCAGGTGAAGCACGGCCGAAAACAGGCCGAGTATAAACACCCGGTGATGAAAGACATCTTGGAAGAGACCCACGGCGTCATGGTCTACCAAGAGCAGGTCATGCGGATTCTCAACCGCCTCGGCGGCATCAAACTGGCCAACGCCTATTCGTGCATCAAAGCGATCAGCAAGAAAAAGCTCGAAATGATCGCCAAGTTCCGCGAGGAGTTCATCGACGGCGCGCACAGCCAGGGCATGTCGAAAAAAGAAGCCGCCGAATTGTTCGGGCTAATCGAAAAATTCGCCGGCTACGGCTTCAACAAGTCGCACTCGACCGCCTACGCCCTGATCGCCTACATGACCGCCTATTTGAAGGCGCACTACAAAGTCGAGTTCATGGCGGCGCTGCTTTCGAGCAATATCACGG
>JAEWUR010000597.1:0-2500 GCA_023397045.1 Planctomycetota bacterium | reverse complement strand
CGCTTCGTGACAATGCCCGGTTGCGGGATCGGATAACGGCCTTCGGCGTCCGGCATGACCGGAGCGGGACCGTCCATCGCGAGCTTGTCCACGTTGGGAGCATAGTCTTGATCGCTGTTGAGCATCTCGTCGTAGGAGACTTCAACGCCCGTGTGCGCCGCGAAACGGCCCATCGACGTGACGAGGCTCGCTTCGATGCCTCGCTTGGCCTCGTTGTAGGGCTTGTCGGCACGAATGGCGTCGACCAGATCGTTCCATTCGTTGCGATAGGGGTTGTCCTCGCCGGCCGGCGTCTGCGATTCCCAAACGCGATCGGCTTTCTTCGGCAACTGGCCCTTGTAGATGCTCGACGGAGCGCCGCAGTCGCCCGACTTCGAGATGATCGCACTGCCCTTCGATCCGTGGGCGAAGCTGTGATAGAACTCCTGGCAGCCGACGATCGCCCGACCGTCCAGGACCATCTTCGAGCCGTCGGCGAACGTGTATTCGACGCCATAGGTGTCAAAGTTCTGATCGACGCACGGGGCGCCGTTGGCGTCGTTGCGATATTGACGACCGCCGATCGCCTGGGCAGTGACCGGCCAGGCATCTTTCATCCAGCAGCAGTGGTCGATGACGTGGATGTAGAAATCGCTGAAGATGCCGCCGCTGGCCCAAATAAACGCGTGGAAACGGCGGATTTGGAACTCGACTTCGCTCATTTCAGCCGGCTTTTTTGGGTAGAAACCGACAATCGGGCCGTGCATGCGATAGCATCGCATGAGGATGACGTCGCCGATGTCGCCATTGTGGATGCGGTCGGCCAACTGCTGGAGCGGCCGAGCGTGGCGCGACATCAGACCGACGGCCACTTTCAGGTTCTTCGCCGAGGCGTCTTCGGCCAGCTTGAGCATGCGTCGCGAGCTGGGGCCGTCCGCGGTCAGCGGTTTTTCCATGAAGGCGTTCACGCCCTTCTCGATCGCGTACTCGAAATGGGGAGCACGGAACCCCAGCGGCGTGCCGAAAATCGCCACGTCGCCCGGCTTCAGGCAGTCGATCGCCTTCTTGTAGCCGTCGAGTCCGACGAACTTCCGATCGTCCGGAACGTCGACCTGTGCGCTGAATTCCTTCTTAATGCCGTCGTAGCTGGCGTTCAGACGATCCTGGAACGCGTCGGCCATCGCCACGAGCTTCACCGGCCCGTTCTTGACCGACATCGCGTCGGCGGCCGCACCGGTGCCTCGGCCGCCGCAGCCGATCAACGCGATTTGAATGGTATTGTCCTCGCCCGCGTGAACCTTGGGAACGGCAACTCCGGCCAAGGCTGAAACCGCGGCAATACTGCCGGTGGTCTTCAGGAAATCACGACGCGACGGGGGGGTTGGCGAATTCGGATGCATGGAAAGATCCTTGTACTGGTTGAAAAAAATCAAGGAGTGTCACGGAACGAGTATCAAACGCCTCCGGTGGCCATCACCGAACGACGAGAGATTTCAACAATCGCTGGCCGGACGCCCAAAAAAACGCCGGCCATCGATCACTTGCACACGTCTCTAGCGGTCTGTCCAATTCAAGTTCACGAATGGACGGAACACCGTAACCCGAAGCGTAAGCGAGGCCGTCCCTCGCATACGCTTCGGGTTACGATTCTGTAGCACCGAACCTCCTTCAATAACGACGATCTGGACAGACCACCAGTGAATTTGGACGAAACGTTCGCCGCATATACATGGCCGATATCATCGGCAATGTGTTTTCCGAAAAACAGTCAAGGTAGGCAGGATGGCATGAAAACGGAGGCAATCACGTCTCTCTATTGTACATGTCTGACAAATCCGCCGCAATCAGTTTTTTCCATTCGCAACAAGATTGACGGCGACCCACCGGATCGACCCAGAGGAACCGGGATTCCAGAACTACCCCTCCGGTTCGGTACGACCGGGTAGCTATCGCAGGCTCGGATTCGACCGTCTCGCGGACGAGGCCGGCGTGCGTTTCGGACCCAAGGCCACGCCGATCCAGCCGTCGTCGATCACGAATTGGGTGATCGCCATGTCGGCCAACTTCGGTTCTTTGACGAGTTGCGGCGGCACAAGGTCCCAAGAATTGTTCTTCGAAAGCGCTTTCGAGAAGATGCCTCGCAACGCGATCTGGGCGCCCATCGTCAGGTGATCGCCGATCAGGTGGATGACGCCTTCGCGAACGAGTTGGGCCGACCGCCCCTCGACCTCGGGCTTGTAGAACGCCCTGATCTGGAAATTCCTCCAATGTCGCGGCGATTTGCTCAGTTCGGCAATCGAGAGCGTCAGCACGATTTGACCTTCTTCGCATCGAACCAACACGGCGTCCTTCGGCGCGAACGTGATCTTGACGTCGGCGTGTTCGGGATTGATTTCCCAGGATATCGGTCGGCTCAGCCGTTTGGCGATGTGGTCCGACAGTTCGGCCAGTCCGAACGTTCGGCCGTCGAGCTGCAATCGCTGGATGCCGTTGTTCAACACCGTCTCGTGTAGTTGCACGC
>JAEWUR010000522.1 GCA_023397045.1 Planctomycetota bacterium | reverse complement strand
CGCGCCGTCGCCGCTGAGCGCGAGGATCTGCCCCAGTCCATAGGAAGCGTGCAATACGCGAATTCCTTGATGGAACGCGTTGGGATCGACCGTCGCCGATGGCCGGTTGCCGTTGGCCAGCGCGGCGGCCGTGGTCAATCGGATCTTCCTTTCCGGACGACGCTCCGGCGGAGGTTCGGGACTCGGACTTTCTAGGATCTGCACTGGCGGTTCGTCGAAACCGTCATGCGAGTCGGCGTCTTGAGCGAAGTGGGCGTCGTCTTCCGCGATGTGCGGCGGCATCAGCCCAAACGCATCGAAGTCCTCCGGCGTCCGCGATGGTCTGCTGTCGCCGCCGTCGATTTGCATTTCCGAACGGGGCAGTTCCATCAGGAATGAGCTGGGAACCGTCATCTTCCGCTGCCCACGAAAATCGCGGTAGCGGGACAGGCTGATATGAAGTTCTTGGCGTGCCCTGGTGATCCCGACGAACATGAGCCGACGTTCTTCTTCGAGTTGATCGGGGTTGTCGCGGCTCCGGTCATGAGGCAGGAGGCCCTCTTCGACGGCGGTGAGAAAAACGACCGGGAATTCGAGCCCTTTTGAGGCGTGCAGCGTCATCAGGGTGACGCGATCCACCTCGGTTTCCCAGGCGTCGGTGTCGCTGACGAGGCTGGTCTCCTCCAAAAAGGCCTCGAGTTGCCCGGCACCGTTGTGCCGCTCGTCGAAATCGCGAGCAACGGTCAGCAGTTCTTCGATATTGGCCAATCGCTCTTGGTCATCTTCGTCCTCCGACTCGCTGAGTTGGCGTTGGTAGCCGGTCTCGCTGAGCACGAGTCCCAGAACTTCCTCGATGGGACCGTTCGCTGCACGGGAGAGCCGGTCGACAATGCCGACGAATTTCGCCACCAAAGCGGCCGGTCGACGGCCTATCGACGGAATCGCGGCGGCGCGCCGCGCGGCATCGAGAATTCCAACCCCATGAAGCGCGGCGAAGTCGGACAGGCGTTCGATGGTCGTCTTTCCGATTCCCCGGACCGGCACATTGATCACCCGAAGCAATGCGACCTCGTCGCGCGGATTGTTCAGCAGGTGGAGGTAGGCCAGGATGTCCTTGATTTCTTTTCGTTGGAAGAACTCCAGCCCGTTGACCATCTGGTAGGGCACGCCCATTTCGCGAAGCGCAAACTCCAAGGTGCGGCTCAGGGCGTTGACGCGATAGAAAATCGCGAAGTCGCGCGGTCGGCGTCGGCCTGCCTGAATCTCCGCGGCAATCCGTGCGGCGATGCCGTCGGCTTCGTCGCGCTGCGTGGCATAGGTGGTCAGGCGAACCGGTGCGCCGGGGCCGTTTTCCGTAAAAAGCCCTTTTTCCTTTCGTCGCACGTTATGGGTAATCAGATGGGCCGCGACCTGCAAAATGTGCTGGGTGCTGCGATAGTTCTGCTCCAATCGGACGACGTGAACCGACGGATAGTCGCGTTCGAAGTCCAGGATGTTATTCAAATTCGCCCCGCGCCAGCCGTAGATCGACTGGTCGGGATCACCGGTGACGGCCAGGTTGGGATAATCCACCGACAGCGCCCGGGCGATGGCATATTGGGCCAGGTTCGTGTCCTGATATTCGTCCAGCAGGATGAAGCGATAGCGCTCGTCCAGCCCGGCGCGGACCTCGGGATTGTCGCGCAGCAGGGTGGCAACGTGCAGCAGCAAATCGTCGAAATCGACGGCGTTCGACTGGGTGAGTTGCCGCTGGTAGGCCGGATAGACATCGCGAACCACCGCCCCCAGGGCATGGCCGGAGGTCGGCCGATATTGGTCGGGCGAGATCAGGTTGTTCTTGGCCCAACTGATTGCCTTGGCGATGCTCTCCGGCGTGAATCGATCGACGCTGACCTTGAGGTGCCCGATGGCCTGCCGGAGTGCCCGGGTGCTATCGCCCGTATCGTAGATTGTGTAGTTTTCCTGGAGCCCCACGAGGCTTGCGTATTTTCGCAACATCCGGGCGCAGAAACGGTGAAACGTGCCAACCCAGACGGATGGATCGTCGGCAAGCTGCGTGATTCGGCGGCCCATCTCGTCGGCGGCTTTGTTGGTGAAGGTCAGGGCGAGGATGTGCCGACCGGGCACTCCCTGTTGCAGTAGCCAGGCCACGCGATGGGTGACAACCCGGGTTTTGCCGCTTCCCGGTCCGGCCAGAATGAGCAGGGGGCCCTCGAAATGGGTCACGGCTTCGCGTTGCGCTTCGGTGAGTCCGGAAAGAAGTGATATCATCCTGGTCAGTATACGGAAAATTCATTTGAGACGGCAGGGGCATATGCCTACTACCCAAAATGCCTTCGTTGTCCTATACTACGGGGCCACTGACGGCTTGGTTGATCGTCGGCGCGAAACGATACCATTATCGCAAAAACTACCCAGATTCGGGAGGGAACCCATCATGAGTACGCGTATTCCGATACGAAAGAACGACACGCAGGCCAAGGATCTTTCGGACAAGCTCGACATGAGCACGGCCGAGATCGGTCTGACCGTTCGAACGACGAACTGCCTCGAGGAGCGCGGCATCTTCACGGTCAACGACCTGCTGCACTGCACGCGCGACGATCTGCTGAGCATTTCGAACTTCGGCGAAAAGACCCTGGAAGAGGTGTATCGGGCATTGGAGGCCATCGGCTTTCAACGACAGTATAAGCAACCGCCGACCAGCGTTCCTCAAACGCCCACGCAACCGCGTTAGCGGGTCGGGAGAGTTCTACTTTGGCGCGCAGTTTTCGTTTCTACGAAAAAAAACGCGGTAACCGCCGCACGGGTTCCCGGGCGGTGGGCAGCGCGGGCGAGGCTCTGTTCTGGGCCTCGTTTCTGTTGCTCGGTTGCGCCGGCGCCGTAATGCTGATCTCCACGTTCGTCGTGCCCGAGTGGCGCGTCAATCATGAGTTCGTCGAGACGACGTGCAAGGTGCTCGACAAACAGATCACGGAAAAGGAAAGCGAGGACGGACCGGTCTATCGACCGGAAGTCAAGATCGAATACGGCGTCGACGGCGTCACGTATCGCGACTGGCACTACGACATCCATCGGGCCTTCAGCAATAACAAAGAAGACGCCAGCGAGGTTCTCGATCGGTTCGACGTCTACGACGGCAAGGTCAATAATCTGTATCCTTGCTGGTACGATCCGATGAGCCACGACGTGGCCGTCCTGGTCCGGGGCTATCGCTGGTGGGTGTGGCTGGTTCTTACCGTGCCGATCTCGTTCATGGTGATCGGCGCCGGCGGTCTTCTGTATACGTTGTTGCATTGGGGCAAATCGGCCGAACACCGCGCCGCGACGACCTATCGCCCCGGCGACCTCGACATCTTCCGCCAAAACGGGGCCCAACGCATCTATCCGTTCGTCCCGCAGGGGATCGACATGACCAACAGTCCCGGCACTCGGCTCCGGTTTCGGCTGCCGCGGGCGGGCTCGCCCGGCTGGGCGCTGTTCGGACTGCTGGCCGTTTGCCTCTTCTGGAACGGCGTCGTTTCGATTTTCGTCGTGCTGGCCGTGCGGAGCCATTTGGTTGGGCAGCCTGAGTGGTTCTTGACGTTCTTCATCATTCCGTTCGTCCTGGTCGGAGTCGGCTTGGTCGTGATGTTCTTTCGGCAACTGCTAATCGACACCGGCATCGGACCGACGTGGATGGAAATCTCCGACCATCCGTTGTTGCCGGGCCGGAACTATCAGTTGTTCTT
>JAEWUR010000518.1 GCA_023397045.1 Planctomycetota bacterium | reverse complement strand
TTCATGGCACAGGGCGGCGATCCCAATGGAAACGGGACCGGGGGCCCCGGCTACAGCATCGCCTGTGAATGCTATCGGCCCGACTATCGGCATCACTTCCGCGGAACGTTGAGCATGGCCCATGCGGGACGCGACACGGGCGGCTCACAGTTCTTCCTGACGTTCGTCCCAACGCCGCATCTTGACGGGAAACACACGGCTTTCGGTCGCGTGGTCAGCGGGATGGACGTCCTCGCGAAACTGCAACGCCGCGATCCCGACGACAAGGAAGCGCCTCGGGCCGACACAATAATCCAGGCCGAAGTGATCCGCAAACGGCCGCACGAATACGTCCCGCAGAAAATGCCGGAATAGCCGCAACGTTCGGGAGTGCGAAACTTGGCGACTGTAAACTTGGCGACTGTGCGACCGACAGAAAAATCCGTGCGATGCACGGACGGGCAATCGTCATGAAGAACGCATCGCAAGCACGGTGGACCGACCTGGTGCTGGCCGTCGTGGTCACTCTCCTGGTGCCCGTGGCTTTCTACATCGGTTGGCCGTGGCTCTCGAAATATTGGGCGCCGGCTCCCCAGGGCGATCTGCTGATCTACGAAGTCGATCCCGATTCCGTGCCGAAAAGCATGTCGATCGACATGCGGCAACTGGTCAGGACGATCGAGCGGCGGTTCGGCTCGCTCGAACGACTGCCGGCGGAAGTTCGGCTGCTCGACGAGAATCGGATCGAGGTCGCGATGATCCGAAAAGACAACGCCGAGCGGCGCGACGTCGAAAACCTGTTAGACCAGACGTCGACCGTCGATTTCTGCATCCTGGCCAACAAAAAACGCGACCAACGGTTGATCGTCGAGGCGATGCTCGATCCGACGGCAATGCGGGTCTTGGACGAAAACGGCAACCGATTGGCCTACTGGGTGCCCGTCAAACCCGAACGAGTCGCCGAATTGAAGGACTACGACGACGTCGTCCTGCGCACGACGAAACACGACGGACGCGATCGCACCGAAGTGCTGATCGTTCAGGATACGTTCCATGTGAACGGCGCCTATCTGCTGGGCGTCAAAGCGGGCCTGGATCGTCGTGGGCGGCCGGAAATCTGCTTCATGTTCACCGAGAAGGGCGGAAAGTTGTTCCGCGAAATGACCACGAGGCATTTGCCCAAGAAGTCGGAAAACCTTTTCTACAAGCTTGGGATCGTCATCAACGGCGAACTTTACGCGGCCCCGATCATCGTCAGTACCGTCTATTCCCAGGCCCACATTGCCGGCTCCGGAACGATGGCCGAAGTCCGCGAGTTGGCCGACCGGCTGGATTCGGGCTGCCTGCCGGCGCGTCTGCGGAGGTTCGAGGAGCCGAAGCCCGAGCCGCCGAGCGATTCGCCAGCGGACGGAAAAGACTGAGCGAATGGAACGGGACGGCCGCTTGGGCTAACGTTTTTGCAGCCCCTTGGCGGTCCGCAGATCGGCCTCGGCCTTGTCCTTCTGGCCCAGCACGTCATACACCTTGGCCCGCACCTGATAGGCGCCGATGAACTTCGGCTCCATTCGGATAGCCCTGCTCAGGTCTTCCAACGCATGGTTGAAATCCCGGCTTTCCGCCCACACGATGCCGCGGAAATAATAGGCCGCCGGCAGGTTGGGGTTCATCTGAATGACCTTCTGGAAATCGTTCATCGCCCGTTGCCGGTCGCCGCGCCCCAGTTGGGCGATGCCGCGCGCGAGATACGGATCGATGGGGTCCGGGTTCAGTCGGATTGCGATCGAGTTATCTTCGACGGCCTTGTCGTGATCTTCGACGAGGCCCCAGTAGGCGGCTCGCTGAAGATAGATGTCGTAGGCCCTGTTGTTCATCTCGATCGCCTTGGTCAGGGCGTCAATCGCCTTCGACCGCCGATCTTCCGCCTTTTTCTTCTCGTCGTCGCCGATCGACGTCAGGTCTTTCTGGATGGCCGACGCTTGAGCGGGATCTTCCGGTTTCGCCGGCGCGTATTCGTTTTCCAGTCCGAGCCACTCGCCCATCCAAACGCGCGCCAGATTCGCGTAGGCATAGGCAAGGGCTTCGTCGGCGGAGAGCGCTCTCAGATAGACCCCGTTTTTGAAGGCGGCGTTCGAGATCGGCCCGCGCGCGATCAATTCCTGGTCGGTCTTCACCGAGCCCATCGAGGTGTCCCAGTTGATGTGGGACTTATCGTCGACGGCCCAACGAACCATCGGTTGCCCCGGCGTCATTTGCACTTGGATCGGCAGGCCCAGCACCTCGCCGATCGACTCATACAACAGGCACATGACCAGCGGATGCGCGAAGAACAGGGTGTCGCCCGGTCGCGGCCGGAATCGCAAACCCTTCGGATCGATCCCCTTGAGCATCTCTTTGCTGATTTGACGCGGAACCAACGCATCGCAGACGAGTCCCTGGCCGACCGTGATGAACTTCCGGTTGGTCAGGATGGCATCGATCATCTGAAGGATCGCGATGATGTCGCCTTCCGCATATTTCTCGCGGGTTCGGATTCTCGCCTTGGCTTCGTCCATGATCGAATCGAGCATCTCGAAGTTCGGAACGTAATTCGGGCCTTTGACTTCGAGCTCCGCGCGAATGGCTTTGTGGGCGACGGTGTCGTACCGGGGCTTATAGTATTTCATCGCCGTGATGGAATCTTCGGCCGCGGTCTTCGTCTCACCCCGCGCGGCATAGGCCCCCGATCGCCATTTGTAGGCGAAATAGTTTTCCGGATCGTACCGTATCGCCTCGTCATAGTCGGCGATGGCCTTGGCGTAATCGCGTTTCGCGGCATAGGCGATGCCCCGGTTCAGATACGCGGCGCTAAGGGTCGGCTTGAGCGTCACCGCCTCGGTGAAATCCGCAATGGCTTCGTTGATCTTGCGCTGCGCCTGATAGGCCAAACCGCGATTGTTGTAAGCCCTCGCGTATTTCGGATCCAACCGAATCGCTTCGGTGTAGTCGGCCACCGCCTGATCGAGATTCCCTTGGACGTGCTCGGCATAACCGCGTTTGAACGCATCGACGGCGGGATTCGCGGCGACCGCCTCCAGCATCTCGGGCTTCACCCAACCGGCGACCTTCTGGCCGTTCTGTTCGGCGCTGATGCCGACCCAATCCTTCTTGACGCCGATCACGGTCACTTCGTCGCCGGCAGCCAACGTGGCGATGACGCCCTCGGCCGCTTGGACCGGCGTTTCCTGTTTGGTCGCGACCAAGTCGCCGACCTTGAACGCGGTGGATTCTTCGGCCAATGCAAAACGGGTCGCCGACACGGCGATCAACGACAGAAAACCAATCGCCGCGCAGAACCGAACTCGGCTGAGCATAACAAAAGTCCCTACGATAAGCCGTTTGCAGCAATGCCAGTAAAAAAGGCGTCAAATTCAGAGTAACATAAACGAAAAGGGAATCAACCCCCGTTCAGCGTGGGATCGCTTCGGCGGCGGCGAGCCATTTTCGCCGGCGAATCGCTATAAACGACAAACTCAGCCCACATCCTCGGGCCCATACCGCCCACGATAGTCCTCGGCGGGGTATTTCTTGCCGTTTTTCACCATCTTGTCGCGAATGGTCGTCGATATGTCCAGACCGAGTTCGTTCGACATCGCCAACGCATAGCAAAGCACGTCGGCCAACTCCTCGCCGACCTCGGCCAGCCGCCGCGGGTCGTCGGCGATCCGGCGCGATTCCTCGGCCGAGATCCACTGAAAATGCTCCATCAACTCGGCGGCTTCGATCGCCATCGACATGGCGAGATTCTTCGGGGCGTGAAAACGATGCCAATCGCGCTCGTCGACGAACTCGTCGACCAGTTTTTTCAGCGTCGCTACGGTCGTCGTCGTATCGGACATGGCACGATGGACCTCCAGACGTAGGTTATGCTTCAGCATAACACATCACAACCAACAGTTTGTTATGCCACGGATGATCCAGGTTTCGTTATGCTAAAGCATAACCTACTAGTGGTCTGTCCAGATCGTCGTTACTAATGGAGGTTCGGTACGACAGAATGGTAACCCGAAGCGTAAGCGAGGCTGTCCCTCGCTTACGCTTCGGGTTACGATGTTCGGTCCATTCGTAAACTTAAATTGGGCAGACCACTAAAAACCGGGGAGCATCTGCTGCACGGGCGGATGAATCCGTTCATGATACCGAAGTCGGTAGCCTTCGGCCAGATGCAGCAGCAACTCCAGAACGAGCAGATCGGCCCGATTCATGACATGCCGGGCGCTGCGCGAACCCAAACCCTGCACAAGCTCCTCGATGACGCGCAGATGCACCCGAAAAACCTGCTCGGCCGACAGACCGGCCCTCACGAACAGTTCGGCCAGCGAGGTCAACTCGCCGGCCAAATTGCCCGAGCCCATGATGACGAAGGTCCGCAATAGCTCGCGGTAATGGGCAACCAACTCGTCGGGCAGCGCACCGTCGGCGGCCGATGGGGAGGCTGTCTCGAAGATTTTTCGTTGGTGGTCCAACAGGCAGGCCGCTTCATTCTGCTCGCGTTGAAGCCGCGCCTGTTCGCCGACGCTCAATCGCTGGTTCTCCTGAACCAGCCGATGCCGCTGCACGGCGCGGGCGACGACCCAAAGCAGATTTCGCGTCGTCGTTTGGCCGCAAACGTAGCCGTCGGCCCCGACCTCATAGCACAGGGCCGCCATCTCGGTCTCGCTCTGCGTGCCCAAGACGACGATCGGTTCGTCGGCGCCGCCGGTCCGATAGCCTTCGACCAGATCCAGGGCGTCCAACTCACCGGGCACATGGCTCACCAGGACCGCGTCGAACACGTCGTCGCGGAGCCGCGTCAGACCGGCCGCCGACCCGATGACGCCCTCCAGAATCACCTCCGACGCGCTGTCCGAGGTGAACGCCTCGGTCAGCCAGACGACCGTTTCGGGCCGAGTGACAATACACAGCACCCTCATGCGCGGGGGCAACGTTCGCCAAACCGGCAATTCGGCTCGATGCGTCGGGGTAATTTCCGTGAGCGCGGTAACCATCACGAGCCCAAAAACCTCGGGGTAGTCGGTCCATTCGGGGGCGGTACTGTACCGAAGCCGCCGCGACGGGTCAAGCTCGGGTCTTGCCAGGGAGCCGAAACCCGGGCAAAATGCCTTGCATGAGCAAAATCGCGTACCTCGACTGTGCTAGCGGCATTAGCGGCGATATGACCCTGGCCGTTCTGGTGGATGCCGGCGTCCCGCTCGACCTGATCAACTCGGCCGTCGGCTCGCTGAAGCTGCCCGGCTGCCTGGTTCGCGCCGAAGAGGTCAAAAAGAGCGGTTTTCGGGCAACCCGGATCACGGTCGACTACGAACACGAGCACGTCCATCGCCATCTGCACCAGATTCTGGCGATGATCGACGCCGGTGCGATGAGTCCCCGGGCGAAATCGTTGGCCGGCCGGATCTTCACCCGACTGGCCGAGGCCGAGGCGAAAGTCCACGGCGTTTCGGTCGAAAGGGTCCATTTTCATGAGGTCGGGGCCGCCGATTCGATCGCTGACATCGTCGGTGCGGCCGTCGGTTGGGACTTTTTGGGCGTCGATCGCATGGTTGCCTCGCCCGTGCCAACCGGAACCGGCCGAATCCGGATCGCCCACGGCGAATGCAGCATCCCGGCGCCCGCGACGGCCGAACTGTTGTGCGGAATCCCGTTGGCCGAGTCGTCGACCGAGGGCGAATTGACCACGCCGACCGGTGCGGCCATCCTTGCGACGGTGGCCAGTGCGTTTGGCCCGACGCCGACGATGACGATCGAGCGAATCGGCTATGGCGCCGGGCACAAGGATTTCCCGAACCGGCCGAACATTTTACGGCTGTTGGTTGGCGAAGCTGTCGATGGCCCGTCGGACAATGGCGATCACGTTTGCGTGTTGGAAACGAATCTCGACGATGCCAGCGGCGAGATGATCGGCTACTGCACGGCGCAGCTTTGGCAGCGCGGCGCGTTGGACGTTTTTACGACGGCCATCCAGATGAAAAAGAACCGGCCTGGCGTGATGCTCACCGTCCTCTGCCGACCGGGCGAGGCGGCCGATTTCGAGGAGATCATCTTCCGCGAGACGACCACGCTCGGCATCCGGCGATCGACGGCCGCCAGAACGGTTTTGCAGCGGCAGCCGCACACGGTCGCGACGTCGTGGGGTCCCATCGACGGCAAGATCGGTTGGCTCGGCGACGGTCGGCCGCGATTCGTGCCCGAGTACGAATCGTGCCGCAAGGTTGCCGAACAATATCGCGTGCCCCTGCGTGAAGTCTACGACGCCGCCATGAAAGCATTCGACCCAACGGGAGT
Organism: Planctomycetota bacterium; assembly: GCA_023397045.1. Taxonomy (GTDB): domain Bacteria; phylum Planctomycetota; class Planctomycetia; order Pirellulales; family Thermoguttaceae; genus JAEWUR01. Next base: position 4,336 of record JAEWUR010000518.1, on the reverse strand, counting down.
AGTGGGGAGCTGAGAGTCGAGAGTCGAGAGTCGAGAGTCGAGAGTCGAGAGTTTACAAAAGAAATCGTTCGCCATCCTACATCCGCCATCCGCCATCTCCGACCCCTAGTCCCTAATCCCTAGCCCCTAATCCCTAGCCCCTAATCCCTAATCCCTAATCCCTAGTCATGTCCGAAATCGTTCGATTCTCCGTATCGCTGGAAGACGACCTGCTCGCGCAGTTCGATCGGTACTGCACGCAAGAGAAATTTGCCACGCGGAGCGAGGCGATTCGCCAACTGCTGCGCGACACGCTGACCAAACAGGCCTGGGCGGCCGAATCGAAGGACGCGGCCGGCACGCTGACGCTGGTCTATGACCACCACCGACCGCAGTTGAGCGATCAGTTAATGAAGGTCCAGCACGACCACAACAACCTGGTCGTCTCGACGTTGCACGCCCACCTGACGCACGACCTCTGCCTCGAAGTGATCGTGCTGCGCGGTCCCGCGACGGAATTGCTGGAGATCGCCAGCGAAATGCGCGGTTTGAAAGGTATTTTCAAGGGCGAGCTTGTCATGGCCAGCGCCGAACAGATCGAGCAGATCGAACACGCCGAGCACCACGAACATCACCATCCTCACGAACACCACCATCACGAACATTGACGGTCATTTTGCGTCGTTGTCCGACAGTTCCGGCAGCAACAGCGCGACGGCGGCGGCGGGCAGGAAGAGGAAACTGGCATAGAGCAGCGCGAAGCGATAGTCGCCAACTTGGCGGAACAGTCCGAAAAAGACGGTGCCTGCGGCCGCGGCCACTCGGCCGATGTTGTAGCAGAATCCCGCCCCGGTCGTTCGCAGCAGCGTCGGGAACAGCGGCGGCAGGTACATCGTGAACAGCCCGAACAGGCCGGAGCACACGCCCAACGCCGGCAGCCAGCCCATGACGCCCAGGTACGTTCGCGTCACGTTGTACGTGAGGAACATGGCGGCGAAATAGCCGACGCACATCCACGCGATGGTCCGGCGATAGCCGATCCACTTGGCGATGCCGGCCGCGATGTAGTTGCCGGCGATCGAACTGACCATCAGGATGATCATGGCCGCGCCGGCGAGTGATTTTTTCTGCGGGTCGGTCCAATTTTCCAAGCCCGGCATGTTCCAAAGATGCTGCACGCACCAGAACATGAACGCCCAGTGGGCGGTCAACGAAAGGGCGCAGACGAGGATCGTCAGCACGGTGATTCGCCGCACGCCGCCGCGAAACAGATCCCAAACGCCGGGCCCCGAACCCTTGGCATGCAGCTTGGCCTGATGCCATTCCTCGGGCTCGGGCACGGCCTTGCGAATCCACACAACGATCAGCGCCGGCAGGATGCCGACCAGAAACAGGTAGCGGCTGGGCAGATCTTTCATGGCCAGACCGGCGATCATGGCCAGCAGGATGCCCACGTTGACGGCCGATTGCAACGTGGCCGCAATCCACGGTCGCCAGCGGTGCGGCCAGGTTTCGGAGAGCAGCGCGGCGCCGACGGCCCATTCGCCGCCGATGCCCAGTGCGGCCAAGAAACGGCAGATCATCAGTTGCCACCACGTCTGGGCGAACACGGCCAAGCCGGTGAACATCGCATAGGTCAGGATCGTAAACATCAGAGCCCGGGCGCGTCCGACGCGGTCGCCGATCCGACCGAAGAAACCGCCGCCGAGCGCCCAGCCGATCAGAAACGCCGCCTGGATCCACGAACCGTATCGCCCAACTGACGGGTCTTTCTGATCGACCGCCAGAAGTTCGGCCACGAACGGCGTGGCCACCAGCGTGTAGAGGTGCAGGTCGAGCCCATCGAACAGCCAGCCGAGCCATGCCGCGATGCCCGATCGCCATTGATGCGGCGAGAGATCGCGCAGCCGCTCGACATTTTGACCCTTCGGCCCACCGGTGTCATCCAAGGCGCATGCCCTTTGCTTCGAAATGGTCAGAGTCCCTGCCGCGAAAGCTGCGACGCGCCCAACGTCTGCTGACCGCCGCTATCTTTTTGGTCCGAGGGCTTTTGCAGGAACTCGGGCAATACGACGTGGTCATAGAACTCGTAGGTCGGCGAGGAACTGGCCCGGCGGAGATAGCTCTCGATGTTGTCGTCGCGTTTCAACTGAATGATCGGAGGGATATTCGTCGTGGACGATTCCCAGAGCGACTGCCCGTCGTAGACGAACTTCACCTTCGTGCGATACTCCTGCACATCGTAGGATCCTCCGTGCATGTACGAGACTTTTCGGGCCGTCGGACCCTCGACCAACGCCACGACCTGCACGTTCGCGTCGTCTTTCAGTTCGCAGTTTAGCGCGGCGAGCTTTTTCGTCAGCGATTCTTGGATCGCGGCTTTTTTGGCCTCGTCGGGAATGCCGGAGACGTCGAGCTTGACCGGCGTCCCCTTGTGGAAGACGAACAGGTCCGGCTGTTGGATCGCTTTTTTCAGCAGATCGACGGCCATCGGATGCGGCAATTTGGCGGCCAGCAGCAGACCGCCCTGGTCGTCGCCGGGAATCGCCAGGAAGCTCGTTCCACCGACCGTGCGGACCGCCTCGGCTCCCGAATAGCTCCACAGCTTGAGCTGATTCGGCAGCTCGATCAAATACTGGTTGTTGACCAGGATGTAATCGTCGTCGGGGAAATCGACCACGCCGTTCACCGAGATGCCGGACACGCCGAAATCCTTTTCGAGATTTCCGGATTCCGTATCCCACACCAGGACGCGATCGAACGCGGTGCAGACGATCTTCCGGCCGGACGGACTGAACGCAACTTGCGGCCATTGCAGCTTGTGCGGCGCCTTCTGCATGGCCACCACCTCCTTCTTGTCGACGTCGAAGACGCCGATCGAGTCGCCGGTGGCGAAGGCGATGTACTTCCGATCGGCGCTCAATGCCGGCCGCGTGCGGTCGCACGTTTCGAGATGGCAGATCGGCTGGCCTTTGGCGAAATCCCAGATGGCGATTCGGCCGCTTCGACTGCACGTGGCGAGTTTGTCGGCGCCGATGAATGCCGCCCAAAACACGTCATGTTCGTCGCCCTTGAGGTCGGAATAGGGGACGCATTGAAGCGTGCGTTTGATCTTCTTCCCTTGAATGGTCCAAATCTCAAGCCGATCGAGATTTCCGAACCCAAAAACGTTGCGGCACATCAGAATCTGGCGGCCGTCGTCATGCAAGGCGAGCGGGATCATCGGCTCGCCCACCTCTTCGGCCATGGCCGTCGCGCGACCCGTCGACAGATCGCACATCACAACGCAATTGCTCGTCTCTTGATGGACGCCGGGACGGGTTAGCGTATAGCCGATGACGGCCGTCTTCGCATCGTGGCTGATGGCCAATCCGCTGATCTTGTCGAAGAAATCTCGCTTCGGCCGAAGCGGCGCCGACTTCGCTCGCCCGCCGGGCTCGGTGGCCGTCGGCAGTTTCACATTCCATTGCGATTCGGAGTTGATCGAGGCGACGACCTGCGATTTCGACCAGTCGGGCTTCCAGGTCCGAGGACCGCCGGCAACGACCCCGCGGCCGGCATCCGGCGACGGTTCGTCCGCATCGTCGTCGACGGCCTCGAACGGATTATCGGTCGATTGGTCGGCCACGTATTGTTGATCGTCCTTGCTGAGCTTGTCCAGCGCGATCTTCATCTTCTTGCCGTTCTCGCGAATCAGCACGACCTCGCCGCCATCGAGCGAGTCGAACTTCGCCTTCAACTCGTGCTTTCCGGTCGAATCGGTCCATGTGCGCATGTCGTCGTCCGCCGCGCGGGCGAGCATTGCGGAACCGACGACGAGGGCAAGACCCATGAAAATCTTCGCGAAGGCGGACATAGCGGGCTCCTGGGTTTTTTTGAGAAGGCGTGGGTTCAGTCGACGTTCTTCCACGTGGTCGGCTTCGACTTGCGAAGTTCGACCATTTTGATGCCGATCGATTTCAACTCGGCCGCCAGTTCGTCATCCGTCGTAAGATCGTCGCGCCAAACCATGATCTTTTTCTCTTCAGGAAGGCTTTCGATGCGAAACTTGCGTTTTGCCAATTCCGAGATTTTTTCCCAAGGCGAAACAACCGCGACCGTCCGTTCTTTTTCGGGCATGACTCAACCTCTGACAGCAGTAATGCAGGCTCCGGCGTGCCGATGGCGAACATTGATTTATACATTGGTGCAAATTCTACCGATTTCCGCAGTTTCTGAAAAGAAATGTTTCGGCCGAAAATTCCAATCGGCGCAAGATACCTTGTGGCAAGGGCTTAATTCGTTCCCGTTGCGAAAAGCCCGGATGTCATCCTGAGATCGTAGGGTGGGTCGAGCGCAGCGAGCCCCACCACGGGAA
>JAEWUR010000404.1 GCA_023397045.1 Planctomycetota bacterium | reverse complement strand
GGGTAACGCCGTCGGTGCGTGGCGATACGTCGCCGATGTACAGCCGGTCGAGTCCATTGAGAGACGGATTGAATACGTCGGGCAGGTTGCCGCCCACCTTCACGCCGTCCCGCCAAACGTCATAGGCGTTTGTCGCCGGATTCAGGGCCATTCGAAAAACGTGAAAGCCATCGGTATTGTTGGCGGTGTCCATCGGCGTTACGCCGTCTTCGACTGTCCATTTCATGGAGTTTGCGCCGATCACGAGCCAGCCGTCGGCGGCGTTCAAATACGGTTCGGGGCCCGCGACCAGGGAGATTGCGCCGGCCGTGCCCGTATCGGACATAACCTTGATTCGTGCCTCGATGGTGAATCCATTGGCTGCGCTGAACGAGTTGGCTTTCCAGATTCCATTGACCAACGCCGGCTTCCAGCCGTAATCGTCGACATACGCCGCATCGCTTCCAAGGGTCATCACGCCGTCTGCCACGGCTCCTGCCACGGGATACAATTGCATCATGTCGGGCGAACTGTTTCCATCAATGTCCAAGTTGTCCGGCGTGTTGGCGGTAGCGCCCTCGAACTCATACTTCCAAGAAAAATCGGCGGAATTCATGGTGTCGGCGTTTGCCAGGCCACCGACGCCCAATACCATTCCACATGCAAGACACAGGATCGCAGTGAGCTTGATACGGTTCATACTATTGGTCCTTCGAACAAGAAGACTCGTGACCGCCCAGGTTGCCGGCGACATGCCGGCTTGTCGTTTCCCATGCGACGGCCACCGCAAACCTCGCAGCAGATCACCTCTTCACGTTGCACACATCCTCAACCCCTCAACCGGAAACCCTGCACGTCAGAATGTCATGCTAACCAATAACATTCCGTGTGTCAAGCATATAATTCCCAATTTTTCCATGTGGCGATGGACACATAAAGCGTCGTTGGCGATAGACGCCACAGAACCCCCCCCACTGTGTGGTATTCAGTTAGGCATATGGCCGCAAAAACATCACTTTTCAGTGTTCATCTGCACGGCGGAATGGGCGCAGTGTGGTGTAATGGGAATTATATAGTAGACAAACACGGCTGCGTTTTGTTAGGATGAAGGCCATGCCCACCACAAAAATTGACCATCCGCAAATCAACGCCCTGGCCGAACGTCTAATCGCCGACATCCGCCGACGAGGCCTGGGGATTGGCGAACGCTATTTAACCGTCGAGGCCGTCAGCCAGATGCTCAACGTCCGAAGGGCCGTGGCCGGTAAAGCCATTCGCCTGTTGGCCGAACGCGGAATCCTCATCCCCAAACAACGCACCGGGACGTTTGTCGGGCCGGGACTCAAGAAAAAAACCCGCTCGAAGGTCCGAACCGTTTTCGTGCTGCTCTCGGCCGAAGACCCTTCCGCCCGACATTGGTCCTACCAGCCTTTTATCGCCGGCATTCGCAATCAGATTCCCGATATCAACGTGCAATTCACGTTCGTGTCGGACAACGATCCCGTGGGATACGTCCGCGAGTTGATCGACGGAGCGCAGTCGTTGGGGCAATTCGCCGGCGTCATTGCCGTTAGTTGCCCTACCGAAATCTACAGTTTTCTGGCCGACCTTCATGTGCCGGCCGTCGTGTTCGGTTCGCTCTACACGCCCGACTTGCCAATTACGTCGATTGACGCCGACAACGCACTCAACGCTCGCTTGCTGACGCAATATCTCGTCGATCGAGGGCATCGCCGAATCGCGTTGTTGATCGCCAGTGCGGGCCATCCCGGCGACAACGCCTTCCTCGACGGTGTGTGCGATGTGTTAAGCGAGGCCGGATTGCCGCCGAACACGCTGCTGCACCGCCTGTCGCGCAGCCAACTCGAGGGCATCCGAGCCATGGCCAAGGAATTGCTGGAACGTCCCGATCGGCCGACCGCCGTCATTACCCGGGGAAGTTACCCGGTCGAGGCAGTGGCGTCGGTGGCTTCGAGCCTCGGGCTTCGAGTTCCGGACGATCTTGAAATTGTCTTCGACCATGCGAATGAGACGACGCCTTGCATTGACCCTGCGTTGTATACCCACATTGAACCTGCGATATCTTTTGTCGAAATCGCCGAGGTGATCGGGAGGTTGTTGAAGGAAATGTCCGAGGGCGCCGGCCGGCCGGCGGAACGCACATGCATTCCCGTAAGGATGTGCGATCGTCTGCGGACTTCGCACCAAGCGGATGATATGCCATCGGCGGATTGACGGTTCGGACCCCGTTTTTGCACCCTCAAGAGAAAGGTTGTTCCATGCCACGGTCTGCCATGATCGCGATTCTGAGTGTTGGTTGCATTGTTGCATCGGCATCGGCAGTCGCCGCAACGCAAGCTCAAGCGGGTGTTACGATCTATGTTTCTCCTGCGGGAAGTGACGCATGGTCGGGTTCGCTTGCCGAGCCGAACGCGGAGAGGACCGACGGTCCCGTGGCTACGCTGGAGACTGCGCGGGACAAGATACGAGCCATGAAGGAATCGGGACCGCTTCCGCACGGTGAAGTGAACGTTATTCTGCGGGGCGGCGTTTATCCGCTCTCTCAGACCTTTCTGCTCGATGCAATCGACTCGGGCACGGCTGAATCGCCGATGATCTACCGTGCCGCCGACGGAGAGAAGGTTCAATTGATCGGGGGGCGGCTAATCAGCGGATTCGTTCCGTATCGTGATAGCATCCTCAGAACCGAGATGGCCGCCCAGGGATTCAAGGGGATTCACTTTCGCCAGTTGTTCTTCGATGGCCGCCGCCAACATCTGGCGCGATATCCGAACTTCACTTCCGACAATCCGTATGGAGGAGGTTGGGCCTATGCCGATGGACAATGGATCAGCATGTTCGAGAACGTCGCCAATGAAAGCTGTCGCACGCTTCATTATAAGCAGGAAGACACGCGCAAGTGGAGCAGGCCCGAACAGGTCGAGGTGTTCGTTTTTGCACGATACAATTGGTGGAACAATATCATTCGGATTG
>JAEWUR010000546.1 GCA_023397045.1 Planctomycetota bacterium | reverse complement strand
GCGTCAATCGGATCGAATGGTGCATCCTGACCTTGTGCATCGCCGGGGTGCTGACGGCCGAGATGTTCAACAGCGCGTTGGAGTCGATGGCCAAGGCGATCACCGGCGAGACCGACCCGCACCTGGGCAACTCGCTGGACATCGGAAGCGCTGCGGTGCTGGTCGCGTCGATCGGGGCGGCCGCGGTCGGCTCGGTCATTTTCGGCCATCGCTTGGGGACGCTGCTTGGCTGGTGGTAGGGGCGGTTCGCTGGCGCAAGGCCTCGTAAAAAAGAACCGCCGCCGTGACCGACACGTTCAGGCTGTCGGCCTCGCCGAGCATCGGCAGACGGATCGCTTGAACGTCATCGCCCGACCAGACCGGCGTTAGCCCCGACGCCTCGCTGCCGAGGACGAGCGCCGTCGGACCGCGGCAATCGACCTCGGTGTAGGGCACGGAACCGTCGACCCTCGCGGCGAAGACGTTGAACTTGCGATCGCGCAGCCACGCGAGCACTTCGTGGCCGGCGGCCTGGCAAACCGGCACGGTGAAGATTGTTCCCAAGCTCGCCCGAATGGCGTTGGGATTGAACAGGTCAGTCCGTCCGTCGGCGACGATGACGGCCGAGAGACCGGCGGCGTCGGCGCTGCGAAGGACCGCGCCGAGGTTGCCCGGCTTCTCGACGCCTTCGAGCACCGCCACCAAAGGATTTCGCGGGGACGAACGCAATTCGATCGTCTGCAACGTGGGGCGAGGCATCTCGGCAACGCCCAAAAAACCTTCCAATCGCTGGCCGAACGCCAACTTCTCGAAAACCGGCTCGCTGACCGGCAGCAGTTCGCATTGCTGGGTCGGAAGTATTTCGGCCAGCCATCGGGCGTCCTCGCTCACACAGAGCAACTCGCACCAGAACACCTCGATCAGCCGCACGCCGCCGGCGATCGCGCGGCGCAGCTCGCGAACGCCGTCGATGAGGATCCGGCCCTGCTTCTCGCGATGGCGACGATCGCGAAGCCGGACGGCGTCTTTCACCCGAGGGTTTTGTGGACTGGTGAGCATGGGGAAGGGATTGGGGATTAGGGATTAGAGATTACGGCGAGGGCAAGGCTGGATTCTTGGGGGCTGTATCGCACGACCACGCCGCTGGGCAACGAGCGACCGTCGATCGAGCGAATCGAAAGCGGCATCGCTTCGACATGGGCTCGCGAGGCGGGAAACCCGGCATCGTCGAGCAACTCGACCAGCGGTTCGGCTTCAAAGCCCGGCGTGTGGCACGTCAATAGCATGAACGCTAATCGGTCGGCCGTCAACTCTCGGCACCGCGAAAGCAGTCGGGGAAGGTCGTCCGGCAAACGCCACACCTCGTTGTGCGGGCCGTGTCCATAGCTCGGCGGGTCGAGAATCACGGCGTCATAGCGGTTGCCTCGCCTCAATTCGCGTTCGACGAACTTCAGCGCGTCTTCGGCAATCCATCGGACGGGGGCATTGGCGAAGCCCGACAGATCGGCGTTGCGACGCGCCCAGGCGACGACGTTTTTCGCGGCATCGACATGCACAACCTCCGCGCCGGCCGAGGCAGCCGCCAACGTGCTCCCGCCGGTATAGGCAAAGAGGTTCAGAACTCGCGGCACGCCTTCTCTCTCGCTCTGGGAGAGGGGCTGGGGTTGAGCGTCTGCGTCTTGTTTTGCACTTCCGCCGCCGGTCCACTCCGACAGTCGGCTCGCAATCCACGCCCAATTTTCAGCCTGTTCGGGAAACAGCCCGACGTGGCCGAAGTCGGTCCGTTTCAACTCGAATTGCATCGCATCGAACGCGACCGTCCACCGATCGGGCAATTGGTTTCGATCGGTCCACGTCCCTTTTTGCGAATCGCGACCGTCGAACCGTGCGTCGGCCGCGGTCCACGCATGCGGATCGGATCGCACAAACGGCTCGGCCGCCGGGCAAGGCCGGTCGAGCGTGACCGAGCCGAACTGCTCCAAGCGACGACCGTCGCCGAAGTCGAGCAGTCGATAGTTTGTTGGGATCGCCATGTCGGTTGCACGAATCTCCCCTCTCCCATTGGGAGAGGGGCCGGGGGTGAGGGCCGTGTGTGGTTAATGGTGGATACTGAAAAGCAGGCGTTCTCCAAAAACAAACGAGTCTGGTTTGCAACACGCCCTCACCCTAACCCTCTCCCAAAGGGAGAGGGGACCTGCAATTCTCCCATTAGGACAGGGGACCGGGACAATCAAAACGCTCGTTCGACGTGTTGCAGATCGATGCCCAACACTTCCCGGGCCAGATCGGTCAGCGTTTTATGATCGGCCTTGATGTGGACGGTGCGATGGCAATGGACGAGCGTGTCGCCGGTCTTCAACGGCAGCGCCGGCGAGATCGACTCGATCTCGTAGAACGCGCCAAGCTGCTTGCCGAGATCGTTCGGCCCGTCGTTGTAGGCGTTGGCCACGTCGCCCGTGTACGGATTCGCCTGCGGCAGTCCCCACATGTTGTTCATATAATCGCATTTCGCCGGATCGTCGGGCATGGTGAACTGGACGAGCGTCAGGACGCCGGCTTCGAAGTCGATCGAGCCGAGCAGATTGCGGGCGCGCTGCTGCGAGGTGCCGATCTTCGAGCGGAACTTCGAGTCGGCCAGGAAATAGATCCCGTCGTTGGCGACCTTGAGCCGGTCGGGCATCACGGGACCAAAGTAGTCGGACTTGACCACTGGGCCGAGTTCGGACACCGGGCCCGGTTTGTAGGGGACCAGGATCACGGTCTTCGGACCGGCGTTCATCATGCCGAGGATCCAGACGGAGATCAATCCCGTGTCTTTCGACATCGCCGGGCCGAGATTTTTGACGCGGTTTTCGGTCTCGTAGGCAACCATCTTGACGTCCGGGCGAGTCACGGCGCCGGCCGCCCATTGGCCAAACAACTTCTTGAACTCGCCGTTGTCGAGCAGATGCACGCGGCGATCGACCTGGACGACGAACGGCGTCGACGAGGCGTTCGAGAACATCAGCCGAGCGGCCATTTCGACTTCGCGTTCGTTCGGGTGCGATGTGACATTCCAAGCGCCGTCGTTCAGTGCCGACGGGGTGTACCAGTTTTCCATCACCTGCTTTTCACCCGGTCGGAACCACAGGCTGAACGGTCCGCCCTCGGGGCAGAGCCACATCCGCTCTTCGGCGCCGTAGTTGTTGAACCGCGGGTCCTTCTTGCCGGCTTCGATGAACTCGCGATGGATGAAGCCGAAACTTGGCCCGTCGTTTCCGCCGCAGGTGGACGTCATGACGCGGCCCTGCCAATCGGGCGCGATGGCCACGATCGCGCCGGAGCCGTTTTTCAACTCGACGAGGTTGGTGTGTTTCGCCAGGAAATCGCGTGCTTCGCCGTACGACATGGATGTGCCTTTCTGCTCGATGGCGCATGCCGGCCCCGCCGCAATGAGCAACGGCATGCCGACGAGAAAACCACAGACGACTATTTTTGCCAATCGCAACATGGCCATTTTCCTGCAAGAGAACTCGGAAGGATGGGACATTTGCCGACAAGAAATAGGATACCAGATGACCGCCGGTCCTAACAGGCCTGGATCACGTCGACTCCAAACCGTAGGTTATGCTTCAGCATAACAGAATTCTGACTGCCAATGTGTTATGCTGAAGCATAACCTACAGATTGTCGGTATTTCAGCCCGTGTGGCGCGAAACGCGCCCTAGCCGGCGGTGCGGCGAAGGCCGGTTTCTAGAACACGGCTCATCAGGTCGTCGGCCAGTTGGTCGAGATCGGCCAGGCCGGCAATCCGGCCCAACTCATGCTCGACGACGGTCAGCAGATCGATCCGATCGAGGGCGCTGGGATCGACGGCCAGCAACCGGTGCTCATTCGCCGAGACGACGAACTCCTCGTCGGTGGTCGGCGTGACGTCGACGAACCAACCGTGGCCGGCGGCGTTCACGTCAATGATGACCCCGTTCACCTCGGCCTCGCCCAAGGTCGAATTAGGCAGATCGGCGATCGAGAAATGGACATCGAACATTCTGGCGATCGTCGCGGCGTCGAGGCCGGCGTCTTCCCATCGGGCAATCGCTTCGTCGACGATCGGTTGCAGCGAGGCCAGAGTCAGCGACGGCGATTCGGAACTGCTCCCGACGCCGACGGCGCTCAGGGCTTCGCCGCCCAGGGGTTTCAGCGTGAACCAATCGCCGACGATCGGCAGCCAACCGCAGTTGACCGGACCGTAACGGAAGGTCGCGTCGGCGCAACCGCATTCGTTGACGTTCCGCAGATAGAACATCGAGGTCTTCGTGGAATACAACCCGATGGTGTCACGGCCGTCGCCGTCCCAGTCGCCGGCGGTCGGAGTCCATCCCGATCCGGCGGGACCATAAACGAACGTCACGTCGGCTTGGCCGGGGGCGTTCGAATTGCGCAGGTAGACCGTCGCGGTCGCGGGATTGTAGAGGCCGACGGTGTCACGGCCGTCGCCGTCCCAATCGCCGGCAACCGGCTTCCACCGATTCCGGCTCCAGGCTTGCGCCGTGCCATAGTTGAACGTCTCATCGGCCACGCCGGCGTCGTTGCTGTTGCGGAGATAGAAGACCGACCGGGCGGGATCGTACAGGCCGATGGTGTCGACGCCGTCGCCGTCCCAGTCGCCGACGATGGGCGTCCACCGGCAACCGGCCGGCCCATAGCGGAAACCCTGTGATGCGTCGCCGGGGATGTTGTTCTGGTTCAGATAGAACATCGACGTGTCGAGGTCGTACAACCCGACGCAATCCTGCCCGTCACCGTCCCAGTCGCCGACGATCGGAAGCAGATTTCCTTTGACCGGGTCATAGGCGAACGTATAGTCGGCCACTCCGACGTCGTTGACGTTGTGCAGATAGAACTGCCCGGTCTTCGGATTGTACAGGGCGACGGTCGCTGGGTCGATGATTTCGAGCGGCGAGATCTGGCTCGCGCCTTCCATGCTGTTCGTCAGATCGATGACTCGGGCGCGCAACCGATAGGAGCCTTCTGCCAACTCGGGAGCGATTGCGAAGGTGGCCGAGTACGACTCGCCATCGAAGGTCGAGGTGGTATAACCCAATTCGCCGGGATCGTCGAAATCGCCGTCGTTGTTCAGATCGACGTCCAGCGCCACGGCCGAGCCTTCAGAGACATTCTCAATCACTTGAATAACCACACGACCAGGGTGCGACACATGCGTATAGTAAGCGTGGATGGTCACCGCGGGTGCGTGCGCGTCGGACGTCGGCGGCGAAGAGAGCGATATGTGCATCTGCAAAAGTTCGCCGACATTTCGGTAGAGATTCACTGTGGTATTGCCCGACGCATCCTCTCCAGTCAACAGGACGTCGAGATAGCCGTCGTTGTCGAAGTCACCCCAGGCGCCCGTTGCCGACTTGAGGGATACAAAAGGCGAGCCAACGTTCGAAAAGGAGCCGTCGATGAAATGGTAGAGCGAGGTGTCGCAAGGCTGCCACACGTCGTTCCCAAATTGGAGGATGTCGAGCCGGCCATCATTGTCGTAATCGCCCCAGATCGCCCGAGTCGCATTCAGATTAACATAGAGCCATTCAAACGACCCATCACCTCGATTGTGATAGACGTCGCTATGCGGTAGAAGGGGACCGTTGCCGCCGCTCACCAGCAGGTCGAGCCACCCGTCGTTGTCGTAGTCACCCCAGGCAACTGTCTCGGAGCCAGGACAGAAGTAAGAACTGATGGAAGAAAAAGCGCCGTCGCCATCGTTGTGATAGATCGTCGTTCGGACGCTGGACACGCCGCATAATATCGGCTCGCTCAATACGATATGTCCTGTCATGGCGATATCGAGCCGGCCGTCATTGTCATAGTCACCCCAAGAGACCGAACCGCCAAAACGGCCGATCAGGTCGGCGCCAATATCGTGAAAGGCGCCATCGCCGTCGTTGTGGTAGATTTTTGCGATCGGCTCGTCGGCCGTCATTCCGGTCATCAGAATATCGAGCCGGCCGTCGTTGTCATAGTCGCCCCAGGCGACGTCGCCCTGCGAAACGGCCGTCAATCCTGGGTTGATCTCGGTAAATGTTCCGTCGCCGTTGTTATGGTAGATCGCCGAGACGGGATTTTCCGACGCATCGCGTCCCGTCAGCAGAATATCGAGCCGGCCGTCATTGTCGTAGTCGCCCCAGGCGACTGACGCCATATCGACGCCGGTGAGCCCAGCGGAAATGTCATGGAACGTGCCGTCGCCGTCGTTCTGATACACTCGGGCAATCACTTCCGATCCGCTTCGTCCGGCCATCAAGACGTCGAGCCGGCCGTCATTGTTGTAGTCGCCCCATGCGACCTCGCCGTTCGTAACCGCCGCCAAGCCCGTCGATTCAACTGCCTCCCAAATGTATCCGCCGGCGACGGCCAGCAACTGCCGTTGTTCCAGAGGTTCGCAGAGCAGTCGGCGGCGATAGGCCTTGTGATGATTCGTGGAGGCGGGCGATTTGGTGCGACGGAGTCGAGCGATGTCGGCCATGAAGCGTTTCCTGACGATGTTGCTGGGCAGAGATTGTTGCACCCCACTTTTCTGCGGGATAGTAAACGTCCATAATAATCCCCGCCGTTGAGAAAGGGAAGTATTTTACCCAAAACTCAAAGTCAGCCCCCTCGATAGAGACGATTCGGGGTGGGGTTGTGACAAAAATGATCGCGAAAAGCGGCTCTGGAGCGGGGGTTTCGGGGGCAGGTGTGCCGGCGATCCAGTGTTTCCGCGAATGACTGCCGGCCATTCACGGGTGGCCCCGATCGCTTGTCTATCGGGGTGCCAAAGGCACACGAGGCGTCGCTATTTCTCGGCAAGAAACCTCTTGCGGCTGCGCCACCCTGATAGCCGAGCTATCAGGGCCACCCAACGGAAGGATCGTAACCCGAAGCGTAAGCGAGGCCGTCCCTCGCTTACGCTTCGGGTTACGA
>JAEWUR010000295.1 GCA_023397045.1 Planctomycetota bacterium | reverse complement strand
CGTGTAATGGTGCGGGGTTTTGGACGGTTCGGAATTGGATGCCGTCGTTTTTTAATACGGAGTTGAACGTCGATTTAACGCGAGCGGGGCTTTATGGAACAGCTTTTTTCAATGCGGCCGCCTTTGCGGGCATGTTGCTGGGCGGGACGCTGTCCGATCGCTGGTCGATGCGGACCCTCCGTGCAAGAACCTTGATTCCCGCCATCGGATTTTGCCTCGCTTCGCCTTTCTTTCTTGGGATTGGTCTCATGCCGACCGTGTCGTTCGTATTGACGACGGTCCTGATCGCCGGCATGGCGCAGGGTTTCTTGGACACCAATCTGATGCCGGCCGTCTGCACGGTGGTGGAGCAGCGTTATCGAGCCACGGGCTACGGACTTCTCAATTGCGTCGGCACTCTTTCCGGCGGATTGATGACCTATGTCGGCGGTTGGCTAAAAGACCATGAGATCCCGTTTTCAACCACATTTCAATTCACCGCCGGCTTCATCATGCTCGCCGGCATATTGCTATTCACCGTCAGGCCAAGGCGCGAGTCTCCCGCGCAGGAAACCTAGTGGTCTGTCCAATTCAAGTTTGCGAATGGACCGAACATCGTAACCCGAAGCGTAAGCAAGGGACAGCCTCGCTTACGCTTCGGGTTACGATTCTATCTCGCCGAACCTCGATTAGTAACGACGATCTGGACAGACCACTAGCGGTCTATCCCACAATCTCTGGTGCAAGTGAAAGGCACAACAATGAAAGTGATCAAAGAAGGCGGACATCGCCTGTTCGAGGAGGATGTCGAAACGTCGCAATACGTCGCCGACCTCCTCCGACAGCTTCGGAACCACGGAATGGACGCCGTCCGTCGATATAGTCGAGATTATGACGATTGGTCGCCAGCCAGCTTCGAGCTATCGCAAAAGCAAATCGAGGAGGCTATTGCCCGTTGCGACGACCAACTCATTCGCGACACGGATTATTGCCAGGCGAATGTTCGGGCGTTTGCCGAGGCACAGTATCGCACGATGTTGCCGCTCGAAATCGAACTCCGGCCTGGGGTTATCTTGGGCCATAAGCATATCCCCGTCGGCTGTGTGGGAAGCTATATTCCCGGCGGACGTTATCCGATGTTCGGATCCGCCCAGATGAGCATCATTCCCGCCAAGGTCGCCGGTGTCGCAACGGTGGTGGCATGTACGCCGCCGGTGAAAGGGCAAGGGTATTATCCGGCGACCATTAACGCCATGAAAAAAGCGGGAGCCGATCGCATATTCGTCTTGGGAGGAGTCCAAGCGTTCGCCATGATGGCATTCGGCATGGGGGTCGTCCCGCCCGCCGACATTTTGTGCGGCGCCGGCAATCAATACGTGGCGGAAGCAAAACGTCAACTGTTCGGACAATGCGGCATCGATCTGCTGGCTGGACCAACGGAAATCGCCATTATCGCCGATGACGATGCCGATCCGGCGCTCGTGGCTTGCGATCTGCTTGGCCAAGCGGAACACGATCCCAACAGCGGCCAACTGCTCGTATGCTTCAGCGAATCATTTGCCGATCAGGTCCTCAGGGAGATCGAAAAACAGTTAGCCGTGCTTCCAACGCGGCAGATCGCGGAACGATCATGGGCCAAGAATGGTATCGCCTGCGTTGTCGACCATCCGGATGAGGCAATCAAGGTGAGCGACGACTACGCACCGGAACATCTGGAGTTGCATGTTGTCGATACGGAATACTATTTCGATCGACTAAAAAACTACGGATCGCTGTTCATCGGGGAAGAAACGACCGTGGCCTATGGCGATAAGTCCATCGGAACCAACCACATCCTGCCGACCAGCCGTTCGGCAAGGTATACCGGCGGCGTTTGGGTCGGCAAGTTCCTGAAGACCGTGACGTACCAGAAAATGACCGCCTCGGCGAGCGTCGAGGTGGCGAAAATCACCGCACGGCAATGCGAGGTCGAGCGAATGATGGCGCATGCCGTCACCGCGACCACTCGGGCACATCGCTATTCAGCACGGTAAAATGTGGTGAAGCCGAATTGACACGTTTGCTGAAGGAACGACTCTCCCATGTACGATCTCCGTGGCAGAACAGCGTTGGTGACCGGTGCAGCCACCGGACTTGGCCAGGCGATTTCGGTCATTCTTAGCAAGGCCGGCGCCATGGTGGCGGTTACCGATAAGCCGGGTGTCGGTTGCGAGGAAACCATGACCCTCTGCAAGCGCGCCGAATGTCGGTGCATCAACCTGGAGATGGATATACGGAAGTTGAGTGAAATCCAAGAAGCGGTTTCCACGATCGAATCGAAATGGGGGCGAGTCGACATTCTTGTCAACAATGCAGGCATCAACCATCCGGCGCCTGCGTTAGACGTCGACCCAATGAATTGGGATGAACATTTCAACACGAATGTGCGTGGCGGGTTTTTTTGCGCTCAGGCCGTGGCGCCAAAAATGATCGCACAAGGCTTCGGCCGTATCATTTTCATATCGAGTCAATCAGGGATCGTCGGCATCCCCGGCCAAGCGGCTTACTGCGCGAGCAAGGGCGCCATCATCAACCTGGTGCGAAGCCTTGGGGTGGAATGGGCCAAACATGGCATTACGGTGAACTCCGTCGCCCCTACGTTCGTGGAAACGAATCTGACTCGCGAACGTCTTCAGGGCGCTCGATTTCGCGAATTTGTTCTCGGTAAGATCCCGAAAGGCGAGCTGGCATTGCCGGACGATGTTGCACATGCCGTTGCATTCCTCGCAAGTAACGAGGCTGGGATGATTAATTGCGCGAATATCCCGGTTGATGGCGGGTGGACCGCTTGGTAGAATCGAGGCGAATCAGCGATGGCCGTGTTGTTGCCCCCTGGCGAGGCAGCCGCTGTCATCACCGCTGACAACTCGTTCCAGACAACCCTTTTCAGAAAAACAACATCGCGATGAGTGAAACACCTGGGATTTTGAAGAACCTCAGCACGGGCGTTCTTTTTAAGAACCCGATGCCGCACGTCAAAAGCGTTCATGCGTATTTCCCCTCCGTGGCAATGTTGCCGAACGGAGATCTGCTGGCGACCTATGTGCTGGCCGAAGCGTTCGAGGCGGTCAATGCCCGGACGTTCGCGGCGCGGTCCAACGATGGCGGCCTGACGTGGCAGCATGACGGTCCGGTTCATCCGGAAAAGACCGATCGCGTGGTCTCCCATTTCGCGAAGATGGCCGTTTCACCCGACGGCGAGGCGATCGTCAATTTCATGCAAGCCGATCGGACAGACCATCCGGAGGAGGGCCTGACCAATCCGGCCACGATGGGTTTCGTGCCGACGAAAGTGGCCATTGCCCGATCGACGGACCTCGGCCGCACGTGGACCGAGCCGGCCGCCATCCGAACGCCGCTGGTTGGTCCCTGCTTCGAGTTGTGCTCGCCCGTGACGTTTTTGCGCGATGGTCGATGGCTGTTGCCCACCTCGACCTGGATGGA
>JAEWUR010000278.1 GCA_023397045.1 Planctomycetota bacterium | reverse complement strand
CGCCCCAGAACGTGACTCGACCGCGAAAACGTTTTGCCAGCCGATCGACGTCCATCATGTGCATTTGCAGGTGGACGGCGTCGACGCCCGACTTGATCAGGTCGCCAAGGATGTCGACCACGTTGCCGTCGGAATGGAAAAAGACGAACTTATCGTGGGCATGCAGGATTCGGCAATAGTCGCGGTACAACGGGCGGAACATGTCGCGCCACATCTCCGGGGCGATGAGCAACCCTTCGGCCGTTCCCCAATCGTCGCGGAGAACCACGCCATCGACGTCGGTGCCGGCCCAGAGTTCCAATTCCTTGCAGGCCGTCTCGTGGAGCATCGTCAGCAAGGCGCGGATGTTTTTCGTGCCACGCGCCAGATCCACCAACGCCGCATCGGGCCCACGCAACGCTCGAAGGCGGTCAAGCGGCCGGACCTCGGACCATCCCAGCACGAACCGGTTGGTCGAATGGCAACTCTTGTTGACCTTGGAAAACCGCGATCGGTCGAGCAGGCGGGCCGGAGCTTGGTACGAAGCGATCTTGTCGGCCTCGGCCAGCGGCGAGTGTTTCAACTCGGGCGCGGTGCCCGGCGCGACGTGCCAAACACACCCCCAGGCGTCGGTGAGATCGCCGGTCTTGCTCGGTTTTCCCTGGGTTTTCTTGTCGACCAGAGGTTCAATCTCCGGCTGAACAATGTCGCTGGGATAGCGAATGCTCAGTTCGGCCAGTTCATCGGCCGGAATCGAGGCTTCGCCGTCCGGCAGCCAAAGGTCTCGGGGAACACGAGGGACGGGATCGTGGTTGAGTGTTTTGATTACCAGGTCGCGCGACGTCATCGGACTGCCGTGTTGGAAGGATGCGGAATGGAACGGAATTGACCCCAAAAAATAGGGTGGAAATCGAATCGTGCTGTTCTCGAATCCGAGATGGCGGCGAACACCCGAGGGATGGCCGTTTGGGAAAATTATACCATGACGAATGCGACGTCAACGGGTTTGCGAGGAAATCTTTCTTGCCCCCCCCGATCGGTAGGCTATACTTGAATGCCATTGGGCGGCAGAGCCGCCGGCCAAACGGTGCTGCCGCACTATAAGAATAGCTTGGGCGCCATGTCCACGCTCGTCGTGGACATGTTTCCCGAGGAAAGCATGGCACGGCCAGGCACCCGCTGCAAGAATAAAAACCTGCTCTGGTCACAGAAGCCGCCAAGGGAATGCAACGATGTCACTGTTTTCCAAGCCTAAAGACCGTGCCGTTCAGAGTTTCACCCTGAAGTTGGTCAACAACAACTGCCTCGGTCGGACCACAACGCTCGAAGGCGCCCGCGCCGACAGCCGGGTCAACTTGGTCGTGGTTGTCATGGTGATACCGATGGTCGATGGCAAGCCGCAGGTCACCAAGACGTTTATGGCCGTCACCAAGGAGTTCTCCAGCACCGGCGTGGCCATCGTGCTCGACGCGGCCCGGCAAGTGGACGAGGCCGTGCTCGGTTTCCGGTTCGAGGGCGATATGACCTTCATTCGGGCGAAGGCGAAGCACATGGACCCGCTGGGCGGCGGCTTCCGCCAACTGGGATTCCATCTGCAAGAGGTTCTGTCGGCCGGCGACTATCCGGAACTGGCGTCCATGAGTTTTTGAGGACCGCCGAATTGTTATGCTGAAGCATAACCTACGGCTACTACAGCTACAGGCGGATTAGGGCCGATGGCGCAAGACGCCGGGTACGACGTCAAGATCGAGCGACTCGAACAATCCGGCCTCGAGTCGCTCGACGGCGATCGCGCCCATCACGGCGTTGTCGGTGCAGAGCCGTAACGGCGCGACGTGCAATTCCACGTTCCGGCCTTGGGCTTCCTCCTGCAACCGCTGGCGAATCCGGGCATTGGCCGCCACACCACCGCCGACGCACAGCGTCCGCAAGCCCGTCTGCTCCAGCGCCGCATAGGCCTTGCCGACCAGGCAGTCGGCCACGGCCTCTTGGAAGCTCGCGGCCAGATCGGCGATCATTTCGGGAGCAAGCGGCGACCGGTTCGCAACAGGAACCGAGGACGCCGAACCCGGCCGTTCGATGGCGTAGCGAACCGCCGTCTTGAGTCCGCTGAAACTGAAATCGAGCCGCTCGTCACGCAAAAAGGCTCTCGGAAATCGATAGGCCTTCGGATTGCCCGACTCGGCGGCGCGTTGGATCGAAGGGCCGCCGGGATAAGGCAGCCCAAGCATGGCAGCCACCTTGTCGAACGCCTCGCCGGCCGCGTCGTCGATCGTTCCGCCGAGACAGTCGAACTCCAACGGCGTGCGGCATCGATACAGGCTGCTGTGCCCCCCGCTGATGATTAACCCGACGCATGGAAACACGTCCCGCTCGGCGGCCATCCGACAGGCATAGACGTGGGCCTGGAGATGATTCACCGCGATCAGAGGAATTCCCCGGGCAACGCACAACGCCTTCGCCGCCACGAGTCCGACCAACAGCGAACCGGCCAGCCCCGGCGTATTGGCCACGGCCACCGCGTCGATCTCGGCCAGCGTGAGGTTCGCTTTGCGCAGCGTTTCGTCGACCACCGGCAAAATGCGCTCGACGTGAGCCCGCGAGGCAATCTCCGGCACCACGCCGCCGAACCGACGATGCAGTTCGTCCTGCGAAGCGACGACCGACGCGATCACTTCGCGCTCGTCGTTGATCACGGCCGCGGCCGTCTCGTCACACGTGCTTTCGAGAGTGAGGATATTCACGGCGCCTTCGCCAATTCCGTGTTCAGATACTTCAACGCAGCTTGGAGTTGGCGATCGGCGACCGCCGATTCGCTCGACGGCGTCTCTTTCGACGAATCGTTGGATTTTGCACCCGCTCCGGCGGGCGAATGGACGATGTCGCGCGCGCGACGATTCTTGTTCAACTCGATGATCTCCGAATCGCTCAGTTTGACCTCCCAATTCGGATCGGGAGCCACGCCCCACTCGTCGGTCGGCTTGGCGTCGGGGAATCGATGGATATTCTTGCCGCTCGGCCGGCGGTATCCGGCCGTGGTCAGCTTCAGCGCGCTGCGGCCGTCCTCCAGTTCAATGACGTTCTGCACACTTCCCTTGCCCCAGGTGCGTTCGCCGATGATGGCGGCCCGCTTGTGGTCTTGCAGGCAGGCGGCCACGATCTCGCTGGCGCTGGCGCTGAAGCGGTTGACGAGCACAACCATCGGAAAACCCGAGAAGGTGCCGTCGGCGTGCGCGTCCCAAGCTCGTTCGGGACTGTTGCGTCCTTCGGTGCTGACGATCCGTCCTTCGGAGACGAACAGGTCGCTGACTTCGATCGCCGAACTCAACAGCCCGCCGGGATCGTTGCGCAGGTCGAGAATCAGCCCTTTCAGCTTTTCGCCGGTGAGCTGGGTCAACACCCGCTTCAATTCGGCCGGCGTGTCGCGGCTGAACGCCGTCAGCCGGATATAGGCGATTCGGTGCTCCGGATCGATGATGTAGTTCCACGTGCCATCGTCGCGGCGGACATCGCCGAGTACGGTGTCGATGTGGATGCGTTCGCGTTGGATCGTCACCTCTTCCGGCGTTTTTTGGCCCGAATGAATCACGGAAAGCGTGACCGAGGTGCCTTCTTCCCCCTTGAGCTTCTCGATGGCCTCGTCGAGCGTCAGGCCATCGGTCGAATGCCCGTCGATTTTCACGATCGTGTCGCCGGCCATCAAGCCTGCGCGATAGGCGGGCGTGCCGTACATCGGGCTGATGATCTGAATGCGGCCGTCGTCATCGCCGATCTGGATGCCGATGCCGCCGAACTCGCTTTCGACGCCGCTTCGAAACCGATCGAAGTCGTCGGGCCCGATATAGCTGGAATAGGGATCGAGCTTGCCCAAGACGCCTCGGATGGCCGACTCGATCAGGTCGCGCCGATCGACCTCGGTCACGTAGTTCCGCTCGACCTGATCGATCGTGTCGACGAGGATGCGATACAGCTCATAGTCGTTTTGTTGCGGCTTCTCCGGCTTCTCGGTCGGCGAACCCGCAACGGGCGCCGTCCACGCCAACACCACGCCCAACAACATCCAACCAACCACGGTTCGAACCATCAACGTAGCACTCCTTGTTTTCTGTTGCGGAAAACACGTAGGGTCCGCCCCGCGGACCATGAACACGCAATTCACGTGACCATTACGTTAAGCACCAGTTGTGTGCCACAGGCTCCGCCAGTGCCGAAGTGCCGGCAAATCCAGGCACTGGCAGAGCCAGTGGCACGCCCAAAAAATGTCATACTTGGATGACGCACCGCACTAGTTGCCCGATCCCTTGCGCACGTGATGCGCCCAGGCCGGCAGCACGTTCAGCAGCACGGCGTCGCGGCGTATCTCACGACCGTCGAGCACCGACCGCATCGCCCGGCCGATGCCGCGAAGTCGTTCACGCTCGCTGCGCCCGCTGACGAACGACCGGGCGGTTCGCACGGCGATATATTCGAAGAACGACAACGTGCCGCCGGGCGCCAAGAGCGCCATCAACGCGGCAAGAATCCGTTCTACGTCGGCCACGGCAAAATTGTTCAATGGCAAGCCCGACACGATCAGGTCGTAACGCGTATCGTGCGGCAAATCTTCCACCGCACAATGCAACACGCGGGCACGGTCGGCGACGGCCCGAAACGCTGGCTCCTGCCGGAATCGGTTGTTGAGCTTTTCGACAAACGCGTCGTTGAGTTCGACCAGATCGAGACGATCGGCCCCGTTCATCCCGGCGATGATCTGTCCAGTGACGGCACCGGTACCCGGTCCGACTTCGAGGATCGAGCGCGGCCCGGTCGGTTTTTCGGCGACGTATCGCGTCAGCGCCTTGGCCAGATGCCGTCCGCTGGGCAAAATCGCGCCCGTCGTATGGAAATTCCGCAGAAATTCGCGGAAGAAGATCGCTGTTTCAGAGAATCGTCCGTTCATAGGGGGACGATTTTACCACGCTCGACGGCTTGCCGCTACTCGGTCCGGCCCAACGACGCCGGTCGGAATCTCCAATTTGGGGGATGGGTCATTGATCGTCAAAACCGTGGCGACCTCCCGGTTAGCACGGCGTTCGGCGGCCTGCTGGGCTTTTTTCTTGGCCACCAAGACGGCTTCCCGGGCTTTGAAGACCTCGGGGGCCAACTGGTTGACCCAACGTTCGTAGTCGGCGAACTCGTCGGCCGGCAGGATGCGTCGACCGTCGGCCATCAGCCGATCGTACTCGGTCGAACTGATCCGCTTGTCGGACATGGCGATGCACACCTCGTTCTGAAGATCCTGACGAGCCGCGATGGCCGATCGGGGGCTCTGCTTGATCCCGCAGAGGCTGCCGACACTGTCGACGGCATTCCGCACCTGCTGCCGGGCG
>JAEWUR010000200.1 GCA_023397045.1 Planctomycetota bacterium | reverse complement strand
TCTGTTGACCGAAAAGGTCGGCGTCGTCAGCGTCTCGACCGCCTCGGAAGGCGGAATCGCCAACAACGACACGATGGCCGGCGGCGACAGCTACTCGGGCGGCGACGTGGTCATGGTCCGCGACTATGACGCCGTCCTGTCGCAGATCGATCAGATGGTGACCGAGGTCGACGTCCGACCGCTTCAGGTGTCGATCGAGGCGATGATCCTTAGCGTCAAGCTGAAAGACGAAGACAAGTTCGGCGTGAACTTCCAGTTGTTGCGGCAGAACCCCAACATCAAGTTCGGGCTCGGTTCGCCGGCGATGTCGTTGAGCGATGCCGCATTTCCGTTGAACGGCGGCCTGAAGTTCGGCTTCCTCGATAGCAACTTGGGCGCGTTCATCGACGCGCTCGAATCGTTCGTCGACACCAACGTGATCGACAATCCGCGTTTGATGGTTTTGAACAAGCAACGGGCCGAGATTCAGATCGGCGAAAAGAAGGGCTACATCAACCAGACGGTCACCGAGACGAGCTCGTCGCAGAGCGTCGAATTCCTCGACATCGGCGCGCAACTGCGACTTCGACCGTATATCTCGACGGACGGGCTGATCCGCATGGAGGTCCATCCCGAACTGTCCGACGGCGACGTCAGGGTCGAGAACGACTTCACCCTGCCCAACAAGACGCTGACGCAGGTTACGACCAACATCATGGTGCGCGACGGATGCACCGTAATCATCGGCGGACTGATCAAGGAACAACTGACCAACACCACGACGCAGATTCCGCTGCTGGGGAACCTGCCGATCGTGGGCTTTGCATTCCGTCAGAGCACCGAGACGACCGAACGCCACGAGGTGCTGGTGTTGATCACGCCGCGAATCGTCTATGATCCCGGCGCCGCCCGCGAGGGCGAGAAGGGCGCCTGCGAATTCTTGCGTCGGCAGAGCACGTATGCCGACAAGATGACTCCGTTCGGCAAGCGGTCGATCGCGCGGCGCTACTTCCGATTGGCCGAACGTTACTATGCCGAAGGCGACAGCGACAAGGCGCTTCGCATGGCCGAGATGGCCGTCCAGTTCGACCCGGTCAACCTGAGCGCGCTGGAACTGCGAAGCGACATCTGGTTGGGCAAGCCCTATCAGCCATGCAAGAGTCCGGTCGGCGACGCGCCCGTCGCGAATCCGATGGAAGGCGATAGCATGGCCGGTTGGCTGATCGACGATCTGGAGAAGACGCCGCCCTGTCCGGCGGCGATCATGCATCCGTTGGATCCCGGGATATCCGGCGACAACCGCGACCTGGTCAAACCGAGCGTGTTGAAATGAAACGATATCGGTATTGGTGCACCCTGATCGTTCTTGTCGCGACCACGGCGACCGGCTGCGCGGGCTTCTTTCCGCCGAAGACGGTCGCCAAGGGCGACCTCACGCCCGACCTGAAGAAACGCGCCGAACAATGCGCGAGGGATTTTGAAGAGAAGCGCGACTTCGCCGAATTCGAGGCTGCGAAATCGCGATGGGAGCATCACCGCGATGCGGAAGGGTGCAAGCAAGGGCTGGAAAAACTGTTGGCCCGAAATCCTAAACATCGCGATGCGCGGCTCCTGATGGTCGAACTCCTGCTAAACGAAGATGATGCGGATGCGGCCTATCGCGAGGCGCTTTCCGCGTTGGACTCCCACCCAAGCGACTCCCAGGTGCAATTCACCGTGGCTTTGACGCTGGACGCGCAAGGCAAGGTTGCCGAGGCGATCGGCTATTACGAGCGGGCGCACAAGATGGCCCCGGACAATGCCGACTTCGCATCGGCCTATGAAACCGCGCGCGAATTGGCCCGGCAACCGAAACGGCCGGTATCCCAGAAAGACGTCCCGATTGCGACGACGGAACATGACGCCGACGCGCTGACCGACGCCGAATTGGTCGGATATGCGATGGCCGATGCGCCGATGCCGCCTTCGTCGGATCCTAGCGATTCTTCCGAGGCGGCCGGATTTGCGGAAACGGCCTCGGAGATTGGAGACGGTTCGGCAAAAGAGCTGCTGCGCAAAGGCGAGACCGCGTTGACCGAGGGTTCCCCTCAAACGGCCCTGAAGTGGTTCCGCCAAGCGGCCGACACTAAGCCCTACAATCCGCAGATTCCAATCACCGCGGCGGCCTCGGCGCTGAGAGCCAACCAACCGGAGATTGCGATCGAACTGCTATCGGCCGCGGCCAAAAAGTCGCCAAAATCGGTGGCGGTACACCGAATGCTGGGGGCAACCTACTACCGAATGGGCGATTATCGGTCGTCCCAACTCTCTCTCCAGCAAGCACTTTCGTTGGACAAGTCCAATGCGCTATCCTACCTTTTAATGGGATGCACATTGGCCAAACTAGGGCAACGCGAGGCCGCCGAAACCCACTTCCGGCAGGCTCGCGCCCTGAACCCGCGATATTCGATCGCGCGGTAACGCCAACGTTCATCTCTCAGGCATTGCTTGCCGTGCAACCGTGCGGCAGACGGAGACCGTTTGTCCCGTCCTCCGCAATGCGCGCCGACCTACGGATCGACCGAACGATAAATGCCAAACACGATGAACGACACGCGAACGGATAATATGCTCATCGGCGCCATGCTCGCCTTGGTCGTCGGGCTGGGCATTGCATGGCTGGCCGGCTGGGTCGACCACGACAGTTGGTGGCCTATTCGCGTGGGCGCATTGATTTCCGTCTTCACCGTCATCTGCGGCATGGCGATCGTCATGCGGCGAAATCAACACCGGAGCGGACGGTTGGCCGAACGCCATTTCCAGGCGTTGCTGAAACTGAACACCGGCGGCATCTATGCCGATTCGAACATTGACGACATCGCTCCGCTGCCGCCGGGCAATCCCTGGGCGAAACTGGCGGAAGACGTTCGCGCAACCCTGTTGC
>JAEWUR010000189.1 GCA_023397045.1 Planctomycetota bacterium | reverse complement strand
CGGTAATCGTGACGTTCTGCGATCCGTCGACCGTATTGTCCTGAACGCCGGTAATCGTGAACGTGCCGGTCTTCGAACCG
This sequence comes from Planctomycetota bacterium, assembly GCA_023397045.1. Taxonomy (GTDB): domain Bacteria; phylum Planctomycetota; class Planctomycetia; order Pirellulales; family Thermoguttaceae; genus JAEWUR01. Next base: position 2,606 of record JAEWUR010000189.1, on the reverse strand, counting down.
GCCGGAATGACGATCGTCGCGGGCACGGTCGCCTCGCCGGCGTCACTGCTCGACAGATGGACGACGATCCCGCCGGTCGGGGCAACTTGCGAAAGCGTTACCGTTCCGATCGCCGTGCCGGTCTCCGTAATGCTGCTTGCGTCGATCGTGACGGCCACGGCCGTCGTCGTGTCAATGACGTTCAGGTCGATCGAACCCGATTCGTAATCGGTCGCCGTTGCGGTGATCGTCACTTCCTGCGTTCCATCGACCACGCCGTCGCGAAGGCCGTTGATCGTAAAGGTCTTCTGCGTTTCGCCTTCACCGAAGGTCACCGTCTGCGGAATGGTCGCCTCGGCGCCGTCGCTAATCGACAGATTCACCGTAACGGCCGGATTGATCGCCGTGCTGGCCATCAGCGGAATCGTGCCCACGGCAGCCGCGCCGCTAAGCGAAATCGTATACGGACCGCCGTCGCCGCCGGTCACAATGACATCTCCGGAGACGATGTTGGGCAACGCCTCCAAAGCGGCCTGCACCGCTAGCGCATCGGCGTAACAGGCAATCTTGGCGGTCGTTTCGCCTCGATAGCTCAACGTGAACGTGTCGCCCGCGTTCCTCAGCCCAACGAGCGTCACGGTCTGTTCGGAATTGTCGGAATTAGCCGCCACCACATGAACCACGAAGGTCGTGCTTCGGGTGATCGTGGCCGTCGCCTGGCCGCCTTCCGAAACAGTGGCCGGATTGACCGCGATGGCAAGCGTGCCCGCCGGGTCGAGGTCCAGCACGCTGATCGAGTCCGAGCCGTCTTCCCATCCGAGCGCCCAAGCGGTCACCGAGACCGAAGCGTTCCCGTCAACCACGCCGTCGTGGATGCCAAGGATCTTGAACGAGGCCGTCGTCTGGCCTGCGGCGAATGCAACGTAGGTGATCGGCTGGCCCGTGATTGCGTCAATCAAACTGGCCTGCGTGCTGTTGTTGTTCGTCAGATGGACGATCAACCCGCCGGCCGGCGCGGGCGCGTTCAAAAACACCGTCACAGTGGCCGTTTCGGTTTCGTAAATGTCCGGCGGAGCGATCTCGACATTGATCGACTTCGTAATATCGCCGTCGATGACGTCGAAATTGACTGTGTCCGACGCATAGTTTGCGGCAAAGACGTTGACATCCACGCTCTGATTGCCGTCGACCAACCCGTCGTGGATCGACCGGATCAAGAATTGGGGCGACTCCAACTGACCGGCGGCAATCTCAATCGAGTTGATCGGATTCCCGGCCAGATCCGTGAAGTAGATCTCGCTCACATCGTCGCTTTGCAGGTAGATCGTCAACGGGGTAGCAGGCGCCTCGGTGACTTTGACGGTGGCCGTGACCTGCGTTGCACCGAAAAGGCTGGTTTCGGCTAGCGTTGTGGAATCCGCCGACAAAATCAACGCCGGCGGCTCGTTGTCGATGACCGTCAGTTTGTTGTTGTTGGTTAAAAATGTGCCGTCGTCTTTCTGGACGGTGTTTTTATTCATCGTGAAGTTGGTCGCCGACGCGGTGAACGTCACCGTCTTGTCGCCGTCGGATTCCGAATCATCCCCGACGTTGACCGAGAAGGTTGCCGACGTCTCGCCGGCAAGAATCGTGATGGTCGTTTCATCGGCTTCGGCCTTGTCGGAGTTCGAACTGATAATCGTGACGTCCAAATCCTCGTCAAGCGCCTTGGGAATCGTGACCGTGCCTGTGAAGACGTTATCGCCGGCCCCTTCCGTAACACTCGTCTGGTCCAACGTGACCGTAAGCACCGATTCATTGTCGGTCACGTAAACCGGTTTCGATACCGGAGCATAACCGGTGGCCGAGGCGGTGATCGTCACGGTCTGCCGGTGATCGACCTCATTGTCGTTGACCGGCGTGATGGTGAATGTCTGGGACGCCTCGCCCGCCGCGAACGTCACCGACGTGGGAACGGTTACGCCCGTCGTCGTATTGCTGCTGGCCAGGTAGACCGTCAACGGCGTATTGATGTCCCCGCCCGACCGAGTGATCGTAGCGACCGGATAGTCGGCAACGCCGATGTTCTCGGCAAAGTCAGCCGTTGGTGCCGAAAGCTGGAGCGTCGGATCGACCGCCAGCAACTGGCGTTGTTCGAGTGCCTCCAAATGCAACGATCGCTTTCCTAATCGGCTGCTGGTCTTCTGCGGCAGCTTCAGTTGGTGACGTTTCCCACGCTCGCGAAGATTCATCCCCGAAATAGCTTGCAAAAACCGATTCATAACGACCCTTCTCTGTTGCTCTGTTTCCGGACAAGAACTAGTGGCTGGCCAAAATGGACATAAGGTTCATTTTTTCCAGGCTTGCGCGGCTTGTCAAGAAAATTGCATGAAATGAGCCGGATTGGCTGGGTAAGCAGGGGGGAAAAGGGGCAAAAGGCGGGAAATTGCCGTTTAAGACAGCCCGAATTAGGGGGGCGCGGAGAATGGAGGATGGAGAATGGCGGATGTCAGATGGAGGTTAGCCCAAGTTCGCCAGTTGTTGACGTAAGCCGTTGCGGCGTAACGCGCGGTCCTTAAAAGTCTTCACTACACACCATCCGTTAGAGGTAGAGTCGGCAAGTTGAGTTTCAGGTGTGCCAACAAGAT
>JAEWUR010000525.1 GCA_023397045.1 Planctomycetota bacterium | reverse complement strand
TTGTCGGGCAGGGCCGTCACGACGGTCGTGCGCAGCCCGAAACATCGCCGCAATCCGCGCGCGACGTTGTATTCGCCGCCGCCCTCCCACACCTTGAACTCGCGCGCCGTGCGGATGCGTCCGAATCCCGGGTCGAACCGCAACATGATTTCTCCCAGAGCAACGGCGTCCCAATGGCACTCGGAATCTGGCCTGATCGCTAGCGTCATATCATTTTCCTTCAGAGACAGTTTCAGTCAATTCCGACGTTCTTTTTCCTTATCCGTTCAACAAAGTCCGGCCCGTGAAATACGAACTGGCACGAGACGCGAGAAAAACCAACATGCCGGGTCTCCGGAGGATTTCACGGACGGTCTCTTCACGCTTCCCGGTGGGCGGAAGGCGCCAACGGATATTTCCAATGTGCGAAATTGGCGAGCCGGCGTCAATGAACGATCAGGCCAAACCGAATGAACAAATGGCTCACGCGGAAAAACGCCATCCACACGGCATCACGTTCGAGCGGAACGCTTTTCCTGGAAATACGTCCAGCGCCACGAGCCTGAACCTCTGAAAGAACATCCAAATCCTGACCGTCCATGTAGAGCGACCACCTTGACCAGCCCCTTGTTTGGACAAAGAAGGTATACGGAGTTGACGGACACCCCTTACTCATCTTTGTGCCAGGCCGTTTTCTTCCTAAAGCTGCTCGATCAGATGTTCCTTTTCGAGTCGAATACTCATCGTTGCTTGGCTTACCTCGAACTGCTTGCCTAGTTCAGTGCTGATTGAGTCAAGGCAGACATCTGGGAATTTTTTCGGATCAAGACCTGCTTCCTGAATTCTCGCAACAACTTGTCGAAACCGGACATCCAGTTCCGCCTGCGGTACCAGTAGTGCGTTGGCGAAGGTGTTGGCTTGATATTCCAGAAATCGGTATTGTTGTTCGGGAATCTGTTTGACCAGTTCTTTCCACTGGCCGGTTGTCCCGAAATCCATGTCCGCAAATATGCCGCTGTGAAGAACTCGGTGTCCAAGTTCGTGGGCAAGGCTGAATCGATATCGATTGATTCGATTGTCGAACACGCTCTCGTCAACGGAAATCGACCGAAGGTCTTTGGAGATAAAGGCGTCTATTTGATACGCTGTTTGCAGCCCAACAATTGGGATAATCTCAATTTCGAAGTCACCCTCAACAATCATCTCAATATCAACCGGAAACCGCGTGCCGTACTTGGACTGGCCCAAGACGGTTGCAGCGCGATCCTTCAAGTCGTCGTAACTGAGAAACGAGACTTCGATCAACTTCGCTTGATCCTTTCAACGAGGTCATCCAGATCAATACCTGCCTGCTGTTCAGACCGTATCGTTCGGAACAGCACGGGCAGCTTGTCTACTACCTCCTGATCGGACAAGATGTCGTCAGGAATGCGGCCCCGTTCTGCGGCAGCAGCATCGAAGAGAGCCATCCAGTTGTCGCTGCCAGGTGTCAGTCCGAGAGCTTCCGCATAGAGCCTGACACGCTCTTCGTTCTCTGGAGGGGCAAACCGGCCTCTCTCCAGTTTGCTGTAGTTGCCCGCATCGAAGCCGTTCTGTCCGCAGAACTCTCGCAGAGACTTCCCGGCATCCAAGCGAAATCGTTTCAGCAGTTCTCCAAATCGAGGCATAGGTGGCAACCCTTTTCTTTGAGGTGTTGTATTTATAATACCACAGAAACTCGGGACAGGCAATGCTAATACCCACAAAATCTCACCAAAGGGCTTTGCGATGGTTTATTACACCACTATTTTAGGGAGGTCCGTTCCGTTTAACTAGCACACCGTAAGCGGAGACGAAAGTGCGGAAGTTACACTGAGAGCTGCCAAACATTTCACCAATTGACATCAAGTCGAGACTCTTGATGCTGTTTTTCGACCGGGATTCTGCTTGCCACGAAACAGGTTGCACGGTTCGAGAAGAAGCTCTTGAGATAGGCACACCTTGGAGGATCTCAAGAAGCTGATCTTGGGTAGGTTTTGTCCCAGGAAACTATCCCAAGGCAGTGCCCCAAAAAAACAAGAAAAGCAAAAAAGCCGTGAACCCCCAATAGATTCACGGCTTAGCGAGTGCCCCCTCGGGGACTCGAACCCCAAACCCTCTGATTAAGAGTCAGATGCTCTGACCAATTGAGCTAAGGAGGCGCGTCTCAATTCACCACATTCTACCATAGCCAAGATGCCTGCCAAGCCCTGTGCCATGCAATTTTTGTTTTGCCAAGAGCCGCGACACCTTGCGCATTTTAACAATATTACCAACAGCCCGATGAGATGCTACGCTCCATCGGTGCGTTGCCGATTCATAGTCCGTTCGCCTTTTTTGGCTATGTGGCGAAGGCTCTGCAGAGAATATGAACAGCCGTTTATGGAGATACAAACCGCCCTCACCCCCTGCCCCTCTCCCGCTTGCGGGAGAGGGGGAGACGCGAGAGGCGGACGGACTCTTCAGGGACAAGAAAAAAACAGAGTCCCACAGCCACGCGATCGCGGCTTTGGGACCCTGCTGATTGGCATGACGCGAGTTATCGGCGCGGCTTGAACACGCAGACGCCAAGCGGTGGGTAGGAAATCTGGATCGAGTTGGGGCGACCGTGGGCTTCGATCGGTTCGGCCATCAAGCCGGGGCCATTGCCCGTGTTGCTGCCGGCGTAGAACGACGAATCGCTGTTGAAAACTTCCTCGTACCAACAATTCTCGGGCACGCCCAGCCGATAGCCGATTCGCGGCACCGGGGTGAAGTTGCAGGCGATCACGAGGAAATCGTTCGGGTCTTTCGCGCGCCGGACGTAGCTCAACGTGCTGTCGTCGTGGTTATGGCAGTCGATCCACTCGAAACCGTGGTAGTCGAAATCGATTTCGTAGAGCGATTTTTCGCTGCGGTACAGCCGGTTCAAGTCGGAAACGCATTTGAGCAACCCCTTATGGGAATCCCATTGCAGCAGGTCCCATTGCAGGCTCGTGTCGAAGTTCCACTCGTTCCACTGCCCGAAATCGCCGCCCATGAACAACAGCTTCTTGCCGGGATGCGTCCACATATAGCTGTAGAGCAGCCGGAGGTTGGCGAACTTCTGCCACAGGTCGCCGGGCATTTGATCCAACAGCGAGCCTTTGCCGTGGACGACCTCGTCGTGTGACAGCGGCAGCACGAAGTTTTCGTGGAAAGCGTAGATCAAGCTGAACGTCAACTCGTCGTGATGATAGCGGCGATGGACGGGATTGTGCCGCATGTAGGTTCGGGTGTCGTTCATCCAGCCCATGTTCCATTTCAGGCTGAATCCCAAGCCGCCGAGGTAGGTTGGCTTCGAGACGCCGCCCCAGGCGGTCGATTCCTCGGCGATGGTCAACACGCCGGGATGTTGCAGGTGAACCTGCTCGTTCAATTCCTTCAGCAACGAGATGGCTTCGAGGTTTTCTCGCCCGCCGTATTGGTTGGGGATCCAGTCGCCCTCTTCGCGGCTGTAATCGAGGTAAAGCATCGACGCGACGGCATCGACGCGGATCCCATCGATGTGATACTTGTCCATCCAGAACAAGGCGTTCGAGACCAGGAAGTTTCGCACTTCGTGCCGGCCGTAGTTGAAGATGTTGGTTCCCCAGTCGCGGTGCTCGCCGCGCCGTGGGTCGGCATGCTCGTAGAGCGCGGTGCCGTCGAACTGGCGCAGTCCGTGTCCATCGCGGGGGAAATGCGCCGGTACCCAATCGAGAATCACTCCGATGCCGTTCTGGTGCAGCACGTCGACGAAATACATGAAGTCCTGGGGCGTGCCGTAACGGCTCGTGGCCGCGTAATAGCCGACGGTCTGATACCCCCAGCTCGCCGAGAGCGGGTGCTCGCTGACCGGCAGCAACTCGATGTGGGTATAGCCTGTCTCTTTGCAATATTCCGCTAACTGATGGGCGAGGTCGCGATAGCTCAACCATCGCCACGGCTCATCGCCCGGCCGTTTCCAGCTTCCAAGATGGACTTCGTAGAACGACAACGGTTGTTCGAGCCAGTTGGTCGTCTTCCGATGTTCCATCCAGCCGGAATCGTGCCACGCGTAACGATTGATGTCGGCCACCTTCGAAGCGGTGCGCGGCGGCACCTCGGCGGCGAAGCCGTAAGGATCGGACTTCTCGAAGACCCAATCGTTGTGACGGATCTGATATTTGTAGAGGGTTCCCTCGCTGAGTCCGGGAACGAAGAGTTCCCAGAATCCGCTGGGAATATGCTTGCGCATCGGATGCCGGCGACCGTCCCAGTTGTTGAAGTCGCCGATCACGGCGACGCTCGTGGCATTGGGCGCCCAGACGGCGAAGTTGACGCCGTCGACGCCGTCGACCCTGCGCAACTGTGCGCCGAGCAGGTTGTAACATTGCCAATGCCGGCCTTCGCCCAGCAGATGCCGGTCGAAGTCGGTCAGCAGATGGGGGAATGAGTAGGGGTCGTGCATGGTCGTGAGTTTCTTGCTGCCTTCTTCGGCCACCCGGAGCATGTACCGGGATGCGCCTTCGCCTCTGCCGTTGCCATTGGGCAATGGACAGATTGCTTCGAACAGGCCGGCCGGATGAATTCGCCGCATCGGCTGCGTTCGATTGCCGTGCGCCGGATCGACGACCCAAGCCTGTTCGGACGAGGGCAAAAAGGCGCGGACGGCCAATGCCCTGCGTCCCGAATGTTCGACTTCGTGCGGGCCCAGCAGCTCAAAAGGATTTTCGTGTCTGCCTGCAACCAGTTGTCCGATCGTTTCCAAAGAAGCAGCCGTACGCACAAGCACCTCCATGCCGAAAAAAATTAGGAACGATGAACGGTGAACGAGGAACTATGGCCTGCCACCATTCGAACACTTGAATGCCAAAACCGCGTAGCCGTCCCCATCCAAAGTCCACACCAGATGGCCAACATGGACACGGAATATTTTACCCATTTGCCGCCAACGAGACGATCCGCCCACTTTTCGATGGACACTGCCCCATCATGGTGGGGACCCGGCACCGAACTATGCCGGCTGTCAAATCGCCGCTGGCCGCACTCGACTTGGTGAATTTTCAAAATCTGGTCCATTCGCTGCCAGAGGTCGGCATCGCGCACGGCGACCATCTGCCCAAACCATTCCCAGCGCCAATCGTTCTCGCGCCACTCGGACAGCCCGAACTCGATCCCGTGCCGCACGTATCGGGTGCAGCCCACCAAGGTGATTTTCGACGGTTGATCCAATGATTCGAGGGCGCGGATGACCGTCAACAGGTCGAGCCGCTCACCCCAGACGTCCGGTTCAACGTCGGTGACTTCAATGGCCTGCGAGCCGTCGATCGGCCGCAGGACGAACCGCCAGCGGCCGAGCCCTTCGGTTCGGCTAGCCTGGGCCGTCAACACGTAATGTGGCGTTGCAACATTCATCGGGAGTTTTTGCGAAGCATTATGGGAAATCTGGGTAAAGCTGCGCAATCAGCAAAAATGGTGTGACACATCATCCTCTCGCCTGAGCGAGGGGGGGTAGGGTCAATTCGGCAGGAAGGATTATCTGGCCGTCAGGGTGCCCCTGAACGTCCACGTTTTTCTTATCGGAACCAACAACGCATCTTCTCTAGTTTATCACGTTTCAAATGCACCGTATTGGCCATTCTTGTATGCTAAAATTCTGACAGGATGAGGTTTTGAAGCCGACGAGCCCCACAACAGGGATTGAGCCGCAACTCGGATCGGCGTTCTTCCGGGGGCAGTTCCTTTTCTACCAATTACGTCTCATTGCAGAAGGCGCAGGCAGATGACAGCGACCTTGGAACGGGCGGGAGCATCGGCAGGGCCCTCGAATTCACCGAGAACAAACCTTCACGGCCGAATTCTGGTCGTCGAAGATGCACATTGCATCCAGTTGATCGTCTGTGCGATTCTCCACCAGATGAAATTGGACGTCGACACCGCCAACAACGGCCAAGAGGCGTGCGATATGGCGATGGCCTCGCTGGCCGAAGGCAAGCCGTACGACGTGATTCTGATGGACATGCAGATGCCGAAGATGAACGGCTGCCTGGCCACGAAATGGCTTCGCGACCATGACTGGAAGGGGCCGATCATCGCCGTGAGCATACACGCCACGGCCCGCGACCATGAGGAATTCTTACGGGCAGGCTACAACGGGTTCGTCTCGAAGCCTGTCGATCCGGCGGTCCTCATGACGACGCTCACGTCCTATCTTCAAGAGGCCTAGTGGTCTGTCCCATTC
>JAEWUR010000187.1 GCA_023397045.1 Planctomycetota bacterium | reverse complement strand
CTCCACGGCCGGCCGTCGATCGCAACGCTGGGAAATGGGAGCGTCGGACTGTCCTGTTCCGATTTCTGCTCGACAAACGCACAGCACCGCCCACGACCTTTCGCGAAAGCGGTTTCCAGCGAGTCGCGGAGGCGGCTGTCCGAGGCGCTGCCGGCCGAAAGCCGATCGACGATCGCGTAGATTTCGGGAGACGGCGGGAGAGGTGAGGGCTCGGGGATTGGCGATTTCCACTCGTCGAGGTTCACGATTTTCCCATCGACCACGGCTCGGATGAAACCATCTTCGCGCAGACCGGCGACGAGAGCATCGAAGTTCGCGCCGTCGCCCGAGGGCAGTTCGCAACGGAACGCGATCATGTAGCGCGTGCCGGAGGGAAGTTCGGCAAGGGCTTCGGAGGCGCTTTGCGGCGTGTCGCATTGCACCTCACGGCCGCACTGGCGGCAGAACACCTGACCGATCTTGGCGTACAACAATCGCAGATAGTCGCTCGTCTCGGTGGCGGTGCCGACGGTCGATCGGCTCGACCGGCTCGTGTTTTTGCTCGTCACGGCGATGGCCGGCGGGATGCCATCGATCCGCTCGGCGTCGGGCTTTTCGAGACGCTGGAGAAACTGCCGGGTGTAGGCCGAAAAGCTCTCGATGTAGCGGCGTTGCCCTTCGGCATAAAGGGTATCGAGCGCCAGGCTGCTTTTGCCGCTTCCGCTCAGCCCACAGAGGACGATCAGTTGGCGGTGGGGGATGTCGAGGTCGATCGATTTCAGGTTGTGGACCCGAACGCCTCGCAGCGTAATGTTGCCGGCAGCAGTCATGCGGTACCCAGTGAGGAATCTCGCGAAGAAGCCAAACTCGCATTATATCACCGGATTGGGTGGGTGTCTACAAAATCCCCAGCACCGATTTGCGTCGGAAAGTGTAGCGCATGCCGCGGTTTTTCGTCCCCTTGCCGATCCGTCGGCCGATGGGTCTACTGGTGGACATGACGAGGAACTACAACGGATGCCGTGCGACAATCATGGGGCTGGGGCACTTTGGCGGCGGATTGGCTGCTGCGCGATGGCTTGCGCGACAGGGGGCCGTCGTCTCGGTGACCGATCAGGCGGACGAACGTGCGTTGGCCGATTCGTTGGCCAATTTGGCTGACGTGCCGATTGCCCGGTATCGGTTCGGCGGGCATTGTGCAGACGATTTTCGCGATGCGAATCTCGTCGTTGTTAATCCTGCCGTGCGGCCTGATAGTCCGTGGCTTGACGTGGCCAGGCGATCGGGCGCTTGGCTGCGGACCGAGTTGGAGTTGTTTCTCGAAAACTGTCCGGGCAGAACCATCGGCGTCACCGGCAGCAATGGGAAGTCGACCACGGCGGCGATGATCGCATCGATTTTGCGGGCGGATGGTGTTTGGGGTGATGAAGCGACGGCAGGAAACAAACCGCCCTCACCCCCTGCCCCTCTCCCGCTTGCGGGCGAGGGGGGCGTGTTTTTGGGTGGCAATATCGGCGGAAGTCTGTTGGAGCAACTCGCCGAGATTAAGAGCGACGATTGGGTCGTGCTCGAAATCAGCAGTTTTCAACTCTGGCATTTCTCGCCGAGTGCCAAGATGCCGCACGTGGCCGTCGTCACCGGTTGTACGCCGAACCATCTCGATTGGCATGGTGATTTCACCGATTACGTTTTGGCCAAGCAGCGACTGTTGGCGGGCCAATCGCCGGATAATTTCGCGGTTCTGAACACCTTCGACGCGGAAGTTGCCTCGTGGGCAAAGATGGTTCGAGGGCGATGCGTTCCGTTGCCTGATTGGGATACGCTGCCTCGTTTGCCGGTGGCGGGAGAACATCATCGAATTAACGCATTGTGTGCCGCCGCGGCGGCGACGGCGGTTGGATGCGCGCCCGATGTCATTCGGCAAGGCTTGGAGCAGTTTTCTCCCCTGCCGCAACGTTTGGAACGGTTCGCCGTGGTCGAGGGGCGTGTTTTTTTGAACGACTCGACGGCCACGACGCCGGAATCGACGATCGCCGCGCTGCGGTCAATGGATCGGCCGGTGTGGTTGATCGCGGGCGGCAAGAACAAAGGGTTCGATTTCTCGCGCCTCGCATCCGAAATTGCGCAGACGGCGCGAGGTGCGGCGTTTTTTGGCGCTGCGGGCGATGAGCTTTACTTGCGGACAACCGCGAAACGCGCTGACCTGCCGTGCATTCGTGTTGTCACGATGGAAGATGCGTTGCGATGGTGTTGGGCGCAAAGCCAGCCGGGCGATGCGATCCTTCTTTCCCCAGCTTGTGCATCTACCGATCAATTCCGCAATTTTCGCCAGCGCGGCGAGTGCTTTGTCGAGCTTGTTGAGAAGTTGGAACGTTCGTGTCGAGAATGACATGATCGACCGGCGGCAACCTTTCGCTAGGGGGTCAGCCTATTGACAAGAAATGGATCCACGCTTATAGAGAGGGGGTGTCGCGCGCACGGCTTTCGGGCCGAGGCGCCGTCACAACCCGAGGACAACGACGGTTTGGACCTCCTTGGCGGAGGTTGATACGGCGCTGGGAGTCGTTGCCTCGGGGTTTTTTTTGCGCCAAAGGTTATGGTATAATCGACTTTCAAGGAGAATATGCCATGAAGATCGTTCATTGTGAACAAACCGATTCGGCCGTGGTCGATGCCGAAGGCGCGGTGAATTGCCGCATGTGCTGCCTGATTGGTCCCGACGACAACGCGCCGAGCTTTTCGATGCGATATTTCCAGGTCGCGCCGGGCGGCCACACGCCGAAGCACGCCCATGCTCACGAGCATGAGATATTCGTCGTCGAAGGCGACGGCGTTGTCGTGGAGGGCAACCGCGAACACGCGTTGCGGCCCGGCACGGCCGTGTTCGTTCCGCCCAACGAGTTGCATCAGTTCCGCAACACGGGCTCGAACCCGTTGAAGTTTCTGTGTCTGATTCCACATCCGTTGCGAGGAATGCGCGGCACATGCGTCGCGGCGTGCGGATGTGACGGGTAGAGCAGGTCGACCGGGAGGCTTTTTGTATGTCGTCCGATGCCTCGGCTGAAATCCTGCGGCTTCGCGAGGAGATTGCGCGACATGATCGGAAGTATTATGTCGAGGCTGCGCCGGAGATCTCGGATCGCGAGTACGACAAGCTCCTCGAGCGTCTGAAGCAGCTTGAGGCGGCGCATCCCGATTTGGTCACGCCGGACAGCCCGACGCAACGGATCGGCGATCGGCCGGTCGAGGGTTTGACGCCGTGTGAGCATCGCGTACCGATGCTGTCGATCGAAAACACGTATAGCCTGGACGAGTTAAAGAAATACGGCGAGCGTGTTCAGAAACTATTGCCCGGCGAATCGATCGAATGGGTGGTTGAACTGAAGATCGATGGCGTTGCTGTTTCGCTGATCTATGAGGATGGGCTGCTGACGCACGGCGTCACGCGCGGCGACGGGCGCGTCGGCGACGACATTACGCACAATGTCCGGACGATTCGGGACGTTCCGCTTAGGCTCGGTCCCCTCTCCCTTCGGGAGAGGGCTAGGGTGAGGGCGGTTGGCGAACACGATGTTGATAGCGCTGGCGACGCTTCGCACAGCCCTCACCCCCTGCCCCTCTCCCAAAGGGAG
>JAEWUR010000136.1 GCA_023397045.1 Planctomycetota bacterium | reverse complement strand
GTGGCCGAGTGGTCTAAGGCGGCGGTCTTGAAAACCGCTGTGGGCGAGAGTCCACCGGGGGTTCGAATCCCTCCCCATCCGTTCCGAGCCCTGTAGAAACCCCAGGAATCCCGCATTTCTCGTGTTTTCCTCTGGTTTTGTACGGGTTGTTACTAACGGTTACGGCAACTGACTGCACCGGATCTTGCAGCGCGCTGCACGAGCGCTGCACCGGCGACAGCCGATCAAGGGGGGGTAGACCGTCCTGCACCGACTGCAACGCTCGGCGGTAGTGTTCATCGGTCGTCTGCAGGTAGTGCTTGCTGGCAATATCCGGCGTGTTCCCCAGCCAAGCCGTAACCACGTGGATAGGGAACCGTTCCGCAAGTTCCGTTTCCCGCGAAGCCCTGAGATTGTGGAACAGCCGGGGCCAGGGCTCCAAGCCGACTCGCCGGATGATTCGCTCGAATTGGGTTCGCAGGTTACAGTTTCGCCAGCCTTTCGGTCCCATCGAGGCTTCCCGGTACCGTTCGACCACGTAGACCGCCCCCTCTGGGGCCAGTTGCCACGCCTCTTCGAGAACGACCCGCAACTCTGGGAAAAGCGGAATCGTGCGAGTTGCCTTGCCTGGGTGATGCTCGGTCTTGGGCGAGTTGACCACAATTCGACCGGCTTCCCAGTCCACTCCCCGCCACTCCACTGAAAGAACTTCGCTGGGGCAGCGGAGTCCACCATAGCGGGCCAAGGCAATGATTGTTCGCCACGTGCAATCAGGGGCCGCCTCCATCAGCTTTGCCGTGTCGTCGCGGCTGATGAAATGCTGACGCTTGGGGTCCATGCTTGCCTGTATTCCGACTTCTGCAAACGGGCTGCTATCGATCAACCGATGTTTGACCATTGCCCGAAATACGGTTTTGGCAAATTGTAGCCGTTTGCGGATCGTCATAGAGGCGAGTTTTCGGCCGATCAAATACATCTTGTAGTTCTCTGCGCCTCCGGCAGTGATCTCCCGAACAGGTTTGCCGCTCCCGAAGAAGTCGACAAGACCACGCTCGCCCTGCGACCAAATCTCACGTGTGGCCGGCTTCACGTCCACACGGCTCGTGATGTATTCGGTGATGAAGGCTTGTAGCGTCGCAGTTTTCCGGCGTTGGATTAGTCCTACCTTAGCCAGCTTAGAGGAAAGCTTCTCGTCGAGGTCTCGGATCCATCGGGCCGTTGCATCGGGTATCACCGTATCGGGGATGATTTTTACATTATTGAGCTGCTCGACGTGCCTGCGGACAGCTTCTGCGGCCTTTTGAGACACCGCGCCTAACCTAATCGTCCGACGCTTCCCGTCCGCGGCGACGAACTGTATGATTCGCCGGCCCGTCTTGTCGCAGGAGATACTTGCCATGACTCATCTACCTTTCTTGGCTCCGCCACTGTTACCGGTCCCTATTTCTCTCCGAAGACGTCGTGGAGCCGTCAATTTCATTCGGAATAACTCGGCCAGTCTTTCAGCGGTTTCCAACTTTATGCCGCGTTGCCCGTTGGCAAAGCCATGAATCGCAGCATAGGGCGTATGCGTCAGCTTCGCCACCATATAGAGCGACATTCCACTGTCTTTGATTGCCTGCCGGAGTTGGTCGGTCAAGGTCATCATCTGCACTCCTTACGTCTTGGGATTATATCATCCTTGTGATATGTGTCAAGCCAACATTGTATTATTGCATCCGCTTCTGGACAGACCCTGCTATCTCCCATCGACCGTTACCTTCATAGCATCGAGAAATATGAGGAGGTCGCGAACGTCATATCTGACCAAGCGGCCGATCTTGGCGGCTGGGATTGGTCCACGGGGTTGTGTCAGCGTCCAGAGGTTTTTCTCCGATATGCTGAGCGCCTGTGCAGCCTCTCGGGGAGACAAGGCCAGTTGTTGTATGCCGTTAACGTTCATCGGCGATTATTCTAATCGGTGTCTTTTCGTTCGCACGTATCTGAAAAACTGATTATGAACATGCCGCCACTTTCACTTCTGCCGACAGCTTTCAGGATAATTCGCTCGCCGTACACCCATTAGCGTTTAACTCGGTCTTGTCCAAGGCATCAGGCGTATCGTACGTAAAACAAGGAGAATTTGAAGCAAACCACACGTCGGAAACGAATCTCCACATGGCCGACACACGGAAAGGTACTCAAAAAATCACAAATTGGAGCAAATACAACGAGTCGTTGATACAACGCGAATCGATTACCGTATGGTTTTGCGAAGAGACTATCAGCAAATGGCGTCACGACAACGCAAATCCCAGGCGTGAGCAAGTGGACGCCCTTTTGGACCAAGTCCCGGACAAGATCGATGGGTTTTACGTCGATGGCGCTTGCGACAAATGGAAGACCTATGAAACGCTGGCAAATCGCCGAATCGTGGCGGTTGTGCCACCGCAACGAAACACCAAGATCAAGCAGTACGGCAATTCGAGCGATTGTCCGCTGTCGGCGGCCCTGGCGATCCGCAAAATCCGTCGCCAGGGCCGTCATCGATGGAAGAAGATGGGCTATCATCACCGCAGCCTTTCTGAGACTATCCTGTATCGAATGAAATAATGTTTTGGTGACCATCTAAAAAAACCGGGAAATCCCAAACCAGCGAATGGAAACGTCACTATCAGGCAAAATCCTCAACGGATTCACAAAACTCTTACTTCCGATTAATTCTGTTCGTATGAGTGTATGAGTGGTAATGGTTTCCCTCAGCCGGTCAGCACGGCCGGGGCTTTGCGTGAACCCCGTGTTTTCTAGGGTGAAATGTCTATCGCTCATCATTGAAAATGCAACAGAAGTTATATGCCCTTCTTCAGCCAATTGTAGACGGTCATTGGTGTCTGGTTAGTGAAGCCATCATCCCTGGCGTTCAA
Source organism: Planctomycetota bacterium (assembly GCA_023397045.1). Taxonomy (GTDB): domain Bacteria; phylum Planctomycetota; class Planctomycetia; order Pirellulales; family Thermoguttaceae; genus JAEWUR01. The sequence goes on along the minus strand of JAEWUR010000136.1, from coordinate 1,291 downwards.
CAAGTCAGCAATCTGCTGGTATGACTTGCCATCATTACGCCATTCTCGTGCGAGATTGATCCGGCGCAGTCTCCGTTTTTTCCACGCTCGTTTTCGCGGTCGTCCCCCGCGATTGCCTTTGGCTTTTTGCCCTCGCTTGATCTGATTGCTCCTGGCCGGCTGATCGGGGTCGTACAAGGTCGCTAAAGGAACATTGTCGGCCATGTGTTTAAGCCGCATGTATTCTGCTATCCTTGGCAGTTCTGTTTCCCTTCGCCCGTCAAAGATGCTTGATCGAATGAAGCGGTCACGATGCACGGCCACAACGATCCCGTTGCGTCTTCTGGCTGACTCGATAGCCCGTTCCAGGTCGAAACGGTTTGCATTAATTGAACTAGCTCCCACGTGAGCGACAACAAGCAGATTCGGACCTCGGCTGATACCCAACGCACCGAGCATTTGGATGGCCTCTGTGACTTGGTCATCAAGATTTCCCTTGAGCTTCTGACTTAGCGTTGATACTCGGCAGTAGACGACCACAGGCCGTGCTCCATTTGCTAGCAGATCGGGCAGGTGATGGATAAACTCGGAAGCGATGCCCGGCGTGTAGCGCCAAAGGCAGGTGCTCCGCCCCTGCATATTGATCCTGAATGCGTCATGGCTGTATCTGGGTGTCACCCGCCCGACCTCCGGTAGATACCCGATTCTGCACGGAAAAGCCCGAGCTAGCCCCTTGTTTGTCAATGAGACACGGCGGACTGGTAGTTTTGCCCATCCGTGGACGACAATTGGGATTTCGCCCCATCCGGAACGGATACAGCGGGCAGTCTGTGACGGCACAGTTTCGGACTTCGGCCCGACTTTCGCCCGAGCAGTCAATGCAATGCTGTCTGATTGCTTTCACGGGTGTCATAGATTTTTCCTTCATACGATGTTTGGTAACATTGGGTCCCCGCTTGAAGATCGGATCAAGCGTGTCGAGAAACCAATCGATGTCCACTGGCCTGGCATCGTGATCGACATCCAAACCAAGGCCCAAGGGGCGTTTGCAAGGATGAGAGCAATCATTGGGCTACCCTCGCCCGCTTGAGAGAATTGCACTGCCTAGCCTCAGTTTTCTCGGACTCCACCTTTCGCTTTAATTCGCGGCGGATAATTTGCGTACTGGTGGATTCAGGACCGACAGAGATTTCGTTTGCCCGGAGCAAGGCCCGAAGATCATCAATCGACAGGTCGGAGAGTTTGGTTGCCATGCCCCCGAAGATACACGGGGCGGCAAAACGCGGGCTGTCGATCCCCGCCTGTACCACGC